>CBDUDJ010000009.1:0-14411 GCA_965365885.1 uncultured Gammaproteobacteria bacterium | reverse complement strand
GCAGGTGCTGTTGGTTGCAGGTGAAGGCGGCCGCGAGCATCTGTTGGATTCACTCAGTGGCCGTGGTGCAGCGGTTACCAGCCATATCTGTTACCGCCGCTCGGCAATAGACGACGTGCAGGTCGATGTTGCTGTAATCGACGCCATACTTGCCGCAAGCGGTGATGGCGCAACGCTCGTCGCGCGGGTATGGTTTCCAGCGGGTGGCCGCGCGGATATTCCGCTGCTGGTGCCCTCACAGCGCGTTATGGAGATTGCCGGTGACGCTGGATTCACACGAGTTGTCCTCTGCAATGGAGCCGGCAGTGCGGCGTGGCTCGAGGGTCTGGCAAATCTGCGCAGGAAAAGTTGAGAGGCGAAGATGGATAAAGCAGACCTGACGAGCAAAGGTCAGGATGCAGGCGATGTAGCTACTGACCCGGCTGTCGATATGGCGCCGAATGTGGCGACCAGAAGTGGCAACGATAGCCTTAAGGACAGGCCTGCCGGGCGGCAGTCCGCAGCGCCGCTGAAGCAGGCACAGCCGGTTAAGCCGAAAGCTGGTGGGCGCTGGCTGGGGCTGTTCAGCTTACTCCTGGCAACCGGCGCTGCGGGGCTTGCGGGTTATCTCTACTATCAATTGATCTACCTGACACCGATGACGGCCGTCGATGCCCGTTTCAGCGGAGTAGAGTCCCAGGCAGAGCGAATTTCCGGTGAGCTGGCTACGCTCACTTCACAACAGGCAGCTGCGCTTGCGGATTTTTCACGCTCCCAGAAGGCGGAACTCGATCTCACCCAGGAACGGATGATTGCCGCGTTCAACGAGGTTGCCAAGCAGGCGCCGCCCTCACGGCGTGAGTGGATGGTGGCCGAGGTTGCCTATCTGCTGCGCATTGCCAATCATCGGCTGCTGATGGAGCGCGATGTCGATGCAGCACTGCAGCTCCTAACCGTCGCGGATACGATATTACTCGAGCTCGATGATTTCGGTTTGTATCAGGTTCGCGCGGCGCTGGCTGATGAGATTCTTGCGTTGAAGAACGTCGTGAGCAACGACGTGCAGGGCATTTATCTCGGGTTGGAGGCGCTCAAGAGCGACCTGGCGCAACTGCCTGTGAAGCTGCCGGAATACCTGTTGCAAAACGCAGCACCTGAGCCGGCAACCAGTGCTGGATTCTGGCAGGCGCTGGTCGAACAGTTTTCTTCTTATCTGCGTTTTCGGCGCTTCGATGGCAGCACCAAACCTCTGCTTGCGCCGGAGGAAGCCGTTTACCTCGAGTTGAATTTGCGGCTGATGCTCGAACGTGCGCAGCTGGCGGCGCTACGGCGAGAACAGATTGTCTACGAGCAGAGTCTCACCACCGCAGCCGATTGGCTCGAAGAATACCTGGATACCAGTGAGGCATCGGTGCTCAGAGCAATCGGCGAGTTGTCGGCTCTGGCGAGAATCAATCTCAACCAGGAACTTCCCGATATCTCAGGTTCGCTCACAACCCTGCAATCCGCACGACGCGAAGGCTCGTGAAAATCGGTCTTTTCATCCTCGTGCTGGCAGTCGTACTTGGCGGGCTGGTCGGCACAGTGGTTGTGCGGGATCCGGGCTACGTTCTACTGGCCTACGGCGACAGCGCGGTTGAGACCAGTCTGTGGTTTGCCGCGCTGTTGCTGCTTATCGTGTATTTCTTAATCCGCATCATCGTGTACTCGTTCAGCCGATCCCTGGCCGGGAGTGGCGCGCTGAGTTCCTGGGTTCGGCAACGGAAGACCCGGACTGCGCGGCAGCAGACGGTGCGTGGGCTGCTGCTGATGGCGGAGGGAGAGTGGCAGGAGGCGCGCAAATTGCTGGTTGCTTCCGCCGACGAAGTAGGCTCGCCACTGATCAACTATCTTAACGCCGCGCGGGCAGCGCATGAGCTTGGTGATGCCGAGGGTCGCGATGATCTGTTGCGGCAGGCACACGAATCCACGCCAGGTTCGAGGTTTGCAGTGGCATTAACCCAGGCGCAGTTGCAGATGGCGGTCGCGCAGTGGGAACAGTGCCTGGCGACGCTGTTGCAGCTCAAACAGGAGTCACCGCGTCATCCTCAGGTGCTTGCGATGCTCAGGCAGTGTTACCAGGAGTTGGCTGACTGGCCGGCGCTCATCGAACTACTACCCGTGTTGAAAAAAGAAAAGGTGCTTCCCGCGGAGGAGTTGACACAGTTGCAACTGGTTGCCTGGCGCAGCCTCCTGGCAACGTCCAGCGAGTCACCAGAAGCCGTCTGGCGGCGCGTGCCAAAAGATCTCAAACGCGCAAGCGTTCTGATCGGGCAGTATGCGCAGACGCTGGCTGCTGACGGGCCCTCAGATGAAGCCGAATCAGCGATCCGGGCGGGCCTGCAACATATCTGGGATGAAGAACTCGTTGCGCTTTACGGTCAGATCGAAGCCAACGATGCCGAACGTCAGCTGAAGTATGCCGAAAACTGGCTCAAAGAGCGGCCGAACGATCCAACTCTGCTACTTGCACTGGGAAGAATCTGCATGATGAATCATCAGTGGGCCAAGGCCAGGGAATACATGGAAGCAAGCCTTCGGCTGCTGCGGACACCGGAAGTCTATGGTGAGCTCGGTCGGTTATGCACCGCGCTGGGCGACGCCGAGCGTGGCAGCGAGTACTTCAGCCAGTCTCTGCGGACGTTACCTGCCTTGCCGTTGCCTAGCGCGCCTTAACGAGGGTTCTTAAGCGGCTTCCTTACCGAAGCGGTGCGTATGCGTAGACATCGGAGTTTGTCTGCGACCTCGCGATACCCGCGACCTCAAGCGTTGCGAGTGTCGCATAGACGAAGCCCGGAGACCCGGACAGCACAACACGGTGGTCAGTGAAACGCTGCGCGTTGTCGCCCAGCCACAGTTGGGCTTCATTGTGTGCATTGCGGCGTGCATCAACGACGTAAGTCGCGTGCAGCCATGCGGGTTCGTTGCGCGTCAGCTCCGCGCGGAAATACAGATCTTCAGGCTCGTCAGCGCACACCAGCAGGTCGACCCGGGTGTCGCACTGCCGCTGCTCGAGATCATCGATGATTGCAAGAGCCTGGGCTGCGCCCGTGCCGCCCGCAATCAGTAACAGAGGTTTCTCGGTGGCGTCTGTGGCAGACACATAGACCTCTCCAAAAGGACCGCGAATTGGCAGTTTGATCTGCGTGCTGAGGAGTTCATCAAGCAGGTCGGCACCCTGCGCGCCCGCAATTGAGCGATAGTGCAGGCACAGCTGCGGCAATCTCGCAGGACTGCTGGCGATAGTCATGGGAATCGCGGTACCGTCGGGGTGGATAATCTCGAGATACTGTCCGGCGTGAAAGCGAAATTCGGGCGTGTCGATACGAAGTTCGATCAGCCGAACCGGCGAATCCGATACCGCTTCGATAACGGCAAAAAGCATTGGCAAAAAGGTTAACGGCCTCGCATCGATGCGAAGAATTCTTCGTTGGTCTTGGTTTCTTTCAGCTTGCCGAGCATGAACTCAATCGCGTTGACATCATCCATCTCGTGCAGAAGTTTGCGCAGAATCCAGACGCGTGCCAGTTCTTCTTCACCCATCAACAATTCTTCACGACGCGTAGCTGAACGACGGATGTTGATCGCAGGGTAGACGCGTTTTTCGGCGATCTTTCTTTCCAGGTGCAGTTCCTGATTGCCGGTGCCTTTGAATTCTTCGTAGATGACTTCGTCCATCTTCGATCCGGTATCCACCAGCGCAGTTGCGATAATTGACAGACTGCCACCTTCTTCGATGTTACGCGCTGCGCCAAAAAATCGCTTAGGACGCTCGAGCGCATGCGCATCGACACCACCGGTGAGCACCTTGCCTGATGACGGCACTATGGTGTTATAGGCGCGCGCAAGGCGGGTGATCGAATCGAGCAGAATGACGACGTCTTTTTTATGTTCGACGAGTCGCTTGGCTTTTTCGATCACCATCTCTGCCACCTGGACGTGGCGTGACGGGGGTTCATCAAAGGTGCTCGCCACGACTTCGCCGGTGACCAACCGTTGCATCTCGGTGACCTCTTCTGGTCGTTCGTCGATAAGCAGGACGATCAGCGTGATTTCAGGATTGTTGGCCGCAATAGACTGCGCAATGTTCTGCAGCACGAGTGTCTTACCCGCTTTGGGCGGTGAGACGATAAGCGCGCGCTGGCCCATGCCGATTGGCGCGACCAGATCGATGATCCTTGCGGTCAGGTCCTCTGTGCTGCCATTGCCGCGCTCTAGAACCATCCTTTCATCGGGAAACAGTGGCGTGAGGTTTTCGAACAGAATCTTGTGTTTTTTCGAATTGGGCTCGCTGAGGTTGATCTGATCAACCTTGAGCATCGCGAAGTAGCGTTCTCCATCCTTCGGCGCGCGGATTTTACCGGCGATGCTGTCGCCGGTACGCAGATTGAATCGCCTGATCTGGCTCGGCGAGACGTAGATGTCATCCGGTCCAGCGAGATAGGAACAGTCGGCGGAGCGCAGAAAGCCGAACCCGTCCTGCAGAATTTCCAATGTACCTTCGCCGTAGATGTCTTCGCCGGCTTTCGCCTGTTTACGCACAATCGCTGCGATGACTTCCTGCTTGCGTGAGCGAGCAGTGTTTTCCAGGCCCATTTCACGGGCCATATCAACGAGTTCGCTGACTGGCGTGGCTTTCAGTTCTTTGAGGTTCATAGACATTTTGATTGATCGATGTGTTGAAGGATGGGAGGGAATGACGGAGCTGTGTCGGCTCCATTTTTTTGTTGGTCCGCTGATTACTCAGCTTTGGTAAATCAGTTTTTCGTTACTTCTGTGGCCGAAGAGCGGGTTTGGCCTGCTTATTTTAGTTTTGTACTTCTTTTGGATTTTGTACTTCGTGGTCAGTTTTATGGTCGTATCTATTAAAAGCCCAAAATAACAGTCGGAAATTCTGGTAATCCTCTAAACGCGAATCATCGGCTTCAGCGAAGCGTGCGAGTAGAGAGAATAGAGGCCAGGAACCGATGAGCGCAGCAGATGCTGCTAGGACCTAGGCTAAGTGTAGTGGTTTCAAGGCCCCCGTCAAGGTGCGAACCAGACACAGTTCGCACCCATTTCGAGCGCTGTTTCAGATATTGCTGTCCAGAAATGCGGCCAGTTGCGATTTTGACAGCGCGCCAACCTTGGTGGCCTCCACCTCGCCGTCCTTGAACAGCATCAGTGTCGGGATGCCACGAATGCCGTATTTGGGCGGTGTTTCCTGATTGGCGTCTATGTCGAGCTTGCAGATTTTGACGCGATCGCCGTACTCGTCGGCAATTTCAGTGAGTATCGGGGCGATCATCTTGCAGGGTCCGCACCACTCGGCCCAGTAATCGACCAATACGGGTTTATCGGATTTCAGGACGTCTGCATCCCAATCAGCGTCCGAGGTGTAAACGATGTTGTCGCTCATCAGGCGGCTCCAATAGCTACAAGCGAAGGAGTGTAGCACGAGATTGTGCGGGCACAGATAGACGCAATCGGCATTGGCTTATAAACTACAATCCCTCAGCCACGCGCCTGGCGAAGTACGTCAGAATGCCATCGGCACCGGCGCGTTTGATGCAGATCAGCGATTCCATTATGACGTCTTCGGACAGCCAGCCATTTTCGATTGCCGCCATATGCATCGCATATTCGCCGCTCACCTGATAGGCAAACGTCGGCACGCCGAAGCTGTCCTTGACCCGCCGCACTACATCCAGATAGGGCTGGCCGGGCTTTACCATCACCATGTCGGCGCCTTCCTCCAGATCGAGAGCAATTTCCTGTAACGCCTCGTTACTGTTGGCCGGGTCCATCTGATAGGTTCGTTTGTCGCCCTTACCAAGCGTGGCGGCTGCGCCGACCGCATCCCGGAAGGGTCCGTAGTAGGCGGAGGCGTACTTTGCCGAGTAGGCCATGATCTGGGTGTTGGTGTAGGCACCCGCTTCCAGCGCCTGGCGGATTGCGCCGATTCGGCCATCCATCATGTCGCTCGGCGCGATGACATCAGCACCCGCATCTGCACAGACCAGCGCCTGGCGACACAGCGCATCGATTGTGACGTCATTGACGACGTAGCCCGTGTCATCGATGACGCCGTCCTGACCGTGGCTGGTATAGGGATCAAGCGCTGCGTCGGTCATGACACCCAGTTGTGGAACTGCTTCTTTTACCGCTCGGACAGCCCGTGGAATCAGACCTTCGGGATTCCACGCCTGCTCGCCGCCGGGCGTGCGCAACTCAGCAGCCAGATTCGGGAAGAGTGCGATCATGGGAATGCCGAGATCATCAGCCCGCCGCGCCTCAGCCACCAGAAGATCGATAGACAACCGGTCAATACCCGGCATGGAGTTGACCGGGTCACGCTCAGCGGAACCCTCTATCACGAAGATGGGATAGATGAGATCGTTGGCGCTCAATTGGGTTTCCCGCACGAGGCGTCTGGCAAAGTCGCTGAAGCGGTTGCGGCGCATGCGAGTCGCGGGGAAACTGCGAGGCATTGTGCTGGTCCTGGTTGTGGCGCGTGGACGGCAATGGTAAACGCACAGGGGGACAAGTGGTAATCCAGATGATGGCGGCGCAGAACGCCGCACAGGTTGCAGCACGAAGCGCGGGCGGGTCAGCAACCGGTCGCTGCGCGCGCCAGCAGGGATTCTCACGACTGATCCTGCTGGCCGTCATCGGCCTGCTGGTCGGAGTGTTTTTCGTGTTCGACCTTTCGCAGTATCTGTCGCTTGGGTTTCTCAAAGAGACCCGTGTGGTTGCTGAAGCATTCGTCGCCGACAACCCGAGTCTCAGTACGCTCGGCTTTTTTGGCGTTTATGTGCTGGTAACCGGTTTGTCGCTGCCGGGTGCTGCCGTCATGACCCTGGCCGCAGGTGCGATATTTGGATTCTGGTGGGGTCTGCTCATCGTGTCATTCGCGAGCACCGTCGGTGCGACGCTGGCAATGCTGATTTCCCGAAGCCTGTTGCGGGACTGGGTGCAGGCGAAGTTCTCGCAGCAGTTGGCGACCGTCAACGAGGGGCTGCAGCGGGATGGAGGATTTTATCTTTTCAGCATTCGAATGGTGCCGCTGTTGCCGTTCTTCATCATCAATCTGGTGATGGGTCTCACCCACATCTCGGCTTGGCAGTTTTATTGGGTCAGCCAGACGGGCATGTTTGGCGGGACGATCTTTTTCGTCTTCGCGGGCACGCAACTTGCCCAGGTATCGAGTATCGGTGATGTCCTGAGTCCGGGTCTGATTGGGGCGCTGACACTGCTTGGTCTGTTTCCGCTTATCGCCCGCAAGATCATACAGTGGCTCACAAAGCTGCGACGGGCGAATGCCGCTCAGCCGAACCCGGAATCCTGAACGGCGAACACGCGAGTGCATCCTGAACTGGACAAAGGAGTTCCATGAGTAGGTATGAAAATAATCTGGTCGTCATCGGTGCTGGTTCGGCTGGGCTGATTGCGGCGTTAATCGCAGCGACAGTGCGGGCCAAGGTCACGCTGATTGAGCGCGATGCGATGGGTGGCGACTGTCTGAACACCGGCTGTGTGCCGAGTAAAACACTCATCCGTTCAGCGAAAGCGGCACATGAGCAGCGTATTGCAAGTGAGTTCGGGATTGCCGCAGTGGCGCCGCAGGTGAACTTTCGTGAGGTGATGGCACGCGTCCACCGCGCCATCGCGACGATTGAGCCGAAAGACTCTGTCGAGCGTTACACCGAACTTGGCGTCGACTGTCTCATGGGCGAAGCGCGCCTTGTGGACCCGCACCATGTCGAAGTTGCCGGCCGCACCCTGAGCACACGCAGTATTGTGCTGGCCACTGGTGGCAGGCCGGTGGTTCCGCCGATTCCCGGACTGGCCGAGGCGGATCCTCTGACTTCTGATTCGTTATGGTCGCTCCAGGAATTACCGGAGAAGCTGCTGGTCATGGGTGGTGGACCCATCGGTTGTGAACTGGCGCAGAGCTTTGCCCGGCTGGGATCGCAGGTGACGTTGATCGATATGGCGCCGCGCCTGTTGCCACGCGAGGATGCGGATGTTGCGGAATGCCTCACCGAGGTACTGCGCAGCGAAGGCGTCGATGTGCGGCTTGGTCACAGAGCGAAGGAAGTTTTCGCCGGCGAACTGCTGGCGGAGACGGCCAATGGGGAGAGCCGGATTGCCTTCGATCGGATACTGGTCGCCGTTGGCCGGGCAGCGCAAACCAGTGCGTTGGGACTCGAGCAGCTGGGCATTCAACGCAATGAGGACGGCACCATCTGGGTGGATCACTATCTGCGAACGAGATGTCGCAACATCTTCGCCTGCGGTGACGTCATTGGCCCTTATCAGTTCACCCATATGGCGGCGCACCAGGCCTGGTATGCCTCAGTGAATGCGCTTTTTGGGCGCCTGTGGAAATTCAAGGTGAATTATGCCGTGGTGCCCTGGGCGACTTACACCGATCCGGAGATAGCCCGGGTAGGGCTCTGCGAGGCAGACGCCAAGGTGCAGGGCGTGCCGGTGGAGGTCGTGCGCTATGACCTCGACGATCTCGATCGCGCTATCGCCGAGGGAAATACCCGGGGCTGGGTCAAGGTGCTGGTGGAACCCGGCAAGGACAAAATTCTTGGCGTTACGATCGTCGGCGCGCACGCGGGGGAACTGATCAACGAGTTCATTCTCGCGATGACACACGGTCTCGGCCTGAAGCAGATCATGGCAACGATCCACATCTATCCGACCCTGGCGGAGGCGAACAAGTTCGCCGCATCGACCTGGCGCCGCGCCCACACACCGCATCGGTTGCTGCAATGGGTAGGTCGGCTGCACACGTTACTGCGCTGAACGGTCGCTTCGAGCTGCGCTCAGGCGAGTTCTTTCTTAAGGCGTTTGATGCCCTGGCGGAAGTATTTGCTGTCTGAACGGAGCTTTGCGACCAGCAGAAAACCGTACAGGTCGGCGAGCAGTTTTGCCGCTACGCGCTCTGCGCGCTTGGGCTTTTCTCCAGCCTGCTCAAACACGCTCGCCAGATGGTGCAACCAGTCATCGTACTGCTGGGCGATGAGCTTTTTATGTGCTTTGGCGATGCTGCCCTGTGCGAGCACCGCGATGAAACAGTGGCTTTCCCCACCGTCTACATAATCACTGAAGCCATCCACGAAGCGCTGCAGACGTTCCTGCGGCGGCTGGCTGCCGTTGAGTCTGGCGAACGCGCCCTTTTCCAGCCGTGCCACGGCGTCTCTCAGCAGGACGGCTGCCATCTCCGCTTTGCCCCCCGGGAAGTGGTGGTAGAGGCTGGCTTTGCCGAGGCCTGCCGCAGCCGCAAGTTCGTTGAGCGTGGCTCCTGCAAAGCCGCGGGCCTGAAACACACCGGCAAGCTGCGCATGAAGCAGAGCTTTCGACTGTACGCGGTTGACCATGGCACCCAGTGTAGCGAAACGAACGTTCGAATGGGTTGCGGCGTCCCGTTGAGCCTTTTGGTGACTTTTTTTGGCGTATCCTGCGACCTTTTTCGGCGCTACGGCATGGCGGGTAAGCGCATGTATCGCTTTGAGCGTGGCAAGAGTGATAACGCTGGGGAACATACAAACATCATCGTCGATAAAGACGACGAGGGTTGACCAAATCCGCTTGGACGCGTGGTCAGGATTGCTGAAGTTGCTCAAGTTTTTCGCTGCTGCGCAACCAGGCCTGCTCGGCGGCCTCCCTTTTACTGCGCAGCGAAGCTGCGTCTTTCAATAAAGCATCGAGTTCTTCTGCCGGGCCATCGTGATAGATGGCCGGATCGGCGAGACGCTTTTCAGCGTCCGCGAGCCTCTCATTCAAATCTTCGATGCGCCGTTCCAGCTTTTTAATTTTTTGCCGCAGCGGCCGCTCGCCGGCGCGCTGCTCGGCGGCAACTCTGCGCACGGCTTTTTTGCCATCCTGTTTGCTGTCCTGTTTACCATTGTGAGTATTCGCCGTCTGCTTCATGACCGCTTTGTTTGAAGTCTGTCCAGCTCGATTGTGGATGGCGGCGTAATCCGCAAGGTCGGAATCCAGCCGGTTTACCCGGCCCGCCTCGACCAGCCAGAATTCATCGACTGTGCGTGACAGCAGGCTGCGGTCGTGGGCGACGACAATCAACGCCCCGGTGTAGCTCTGCAGCGCGACTGCGAGTGCGTCACGCATATCCAGATCCAGGTGATTGGTTGGTTCGTCGAGCACCAGGATCGCCGGTTGTGTCGCCGCAATCAGCGCCAGCACCAGCCTTGCGCGTTCGCCACCGGACAGGGTTGCTATGGGTCTTTGTGTTTTGTCCTTGGCAAAGCCCCAGCCTGCCAGATAGTCGCGACACCATTGCTCACGCTGCTCGGGATGATTGTTCTGGACCTCTTCGAGTGCGCTGTGGTCCCGGCGCAACGTTTCCAGCTGATGCTGGGCAAAATAGCCGACGCTCGCGTGCTGGCCGCGGATCAGCTCACCGGCGCTGGGTTGCAGATCGCCGACCAGGCATTTGAGCAGCGTGGATTTACCCGCGCCGTTTTCGCCGAGAACGCCGATCCTGGCGCCGGGCAGGATGGACTGTCGGACCCCCTGCAACACCACCGTATCGGCATAGCCGATGGTCAGGTTGTCGAGGCTCAACAGGGGATGTGACATCTTTTTCGGGTTCGAAAATTCGATGTGATAGGGCGAGTCCGCATGGACTGGTGCCACGGACTCCATCCGCTCCAGCGCTTTCAGGCGGCTTTGCGCCTGGCGGGCTTTGCTGGCCTTTGCCCGGAAACGAGTGACGAAGCTTTCGATGTGCCGAATTTCACGTTGCTGTTTGGTGTAGGCGGCCTGCTGCAGCACCAGCGCTTCGGATCGCTGGCGTTCAAAGCTGCTGTAGTTGCCACGGTAGGTGTCGGCCTGGCCGGAGTTGAGGTGAATAATGTGATCGGTCACGTTGTCGAGAAAATCACGGTCGTGTGCAATCACCAGCAGCGTGCCCGGGAATCGTTGTAACCAGGTTTCCAGCCACAGCGTAGCTTCGAGGTCCAGGTGGTTGGTTGGCTCGTCGAGCAGCAGCAGTTCGGTCGGGGCCATCAATGCCTGGGCGAGGTTGAGGCGAATGCGCCAGCCGCCGGAGAATTCGGCGAAAGGAAGCTGTTCGTCCTCGGCGGCAAAGCCGAGCCCGAAAAGAATTTCACCGGCTTGTGCTGCCGCCTGATAGGCGCCGAGATCGTCGAGTTCACTATGCAGGTGGGCTGCTTCCATGTCGCGGCCTGCCTGCTCTGCTGACTTGAGTTTGCGCTGGGCGCGGCGTAGTGCCTTGTGGCCATCGATGACGTATTCGAGTGCCGGTCGCTCAGTAACTGCAACTTCTTGTGCCATATAGGCGATGCGCCAGTCGCGCGGTCTTGTCACGTCGCCGATGTCCGGCTGGAGGCGATTGAGGATGAGCTCGAAAAGACTCGATTTGCCGATTCCATTGCGCCCGACGATGCCAACCTTCTGCCCGGTGTGGACCACGGCGTTGAGGTCTTCGAACAGGCTCACCTGGTCGCGTTTCAGACTGACGTTGTTGAGATTCAGCACCGGAAGATCTTCGCAAAAAACCTGTTTTGTCACCCTGCCGGATGACGGTGCCGCAGATTAGGCGGTCAGGGGATGGTCGTCCAGCCGTTTTCTATTGGAGTCAGCCGATCGCGGCCGCATCCTGAGGTTCCGCCCGTTCACTCCTGCCTTTGGCTGGTCATCGATCCAGCGCGTAAGCTCACGCCATGCGGGGGCTTCCTTGCGCGCGCTACGGCAATCCTGCATGTCGATCACACCCAGACCATCTTCCGCTGCTGTTGCGTAGGCCTGTGAATCGCGGAATGTGGCTACAGCTGGGACGTCAAGACACTGCAGAAAGTGTTCGAGCTTTGCGTGGGTTTCGGTATTGGGTTGTATGCGGTTTGCGATCACGCCAACCGGCCGTGGCGCATTGCGGAAAATACGGTGGGTGAGCAGGTTCGTGATGAAGCGGCCGCCTGCACGGATATCGATACTCGAAGGCAACAGCGGCACCAGAATGACATCGGCCTGCTTGAGCAACGATTCCAGATCGCGGTCCCGCGTATTGGAGTGGCCGTCTATGATGATGCGATCCGCCTCGGGTGGCAGGCGGTTTCGATACGTCTGGGTCTGATACATTTTTGGCGGTTCGTGCGCCGCGATCAGGCTGACTGCCGGTAGCGCTGCGTCTCTCTGCTCGCACCAGTAAGTGCTCGATGCCTGCGGATCGTTGTCTACAAGCGCAACGGTGCGGCCTTCATGGGCATAAGCCACGGCCAGATTGGTAGCGATCGTGGTTTTGCCACAACCGCCTTTACCGTTGATTACCAGTATTCGTCGTGCAGTCGAATCCATCAACTCTGGCCCTATTTTCTATTGGTATAGAGCTCTTGTAGTAGTGACCCGGGATCCGCTAAGCAACTATATAGCCTAGAAAATCGCCTAAATTTTTGCTTCGTGCCCCGGTTCGCCCCCAGTGGTTGGCCTTGTGGTCAACCTGTGGACAACTATAGCGACAGGGGCCAGCAAAAACCAGATTTCAAATATGGAACAACGGCTTAGGTTCTGGCAGCGCCAGGCGTCTGCTGGCGGGAACCGGCGCGCAATTGCAGAACCGCGAGGACTGCCACAGCGATGAACCCAAGCAGCGCCCAGGCCGGAATGCTCAGTCCCAGGAATCGCCAGGCAACTTCCGCACAGTCGCCAGTACCGCTGGTCATCTGGGCAAGGATTTCTGCCAGAGGGAAGTTCTCCAGCATATAAGCCATGTCGGGCCCGCAGGCCGGTACCTGGTCCGCCGGCAGGCTCTGCAACCACAACTGCCGGGTGGCGAACCCACCACCGACAATTCCTGCAAGCAGGCTCAGCACCGGATAGATGCCCCAGCGGGGATTGTGCAGGAGGCTGGCCAGGGCAAACAGGCCAACCCAGCCGAACCAGATGCGTTGCATCAGACATAGCGGACAGGGTGCCATGTCGAATGCGTGTTCTAAAACCAGGGCGCTTGCAAGTAAAATCCCTGTCACGGCGACTATGTAGGCACCCCAGGCTTCTGCATTGCCGTGAAAAAAACGAGTCAATATCATCTTAATGTCACCACTACTTTGCCAATCGCCTGGCGTTCACTCAAACAGCGAATCGCTGCTGCATATTCCGCGAGTGGATACTCACCACCCACCAGCGGATTGATTTTGTCCTGTTCATAAAGACTGAGTATTTCTTTGAAGTTTGCTGCTGCCTCTTCGTGAAAGCGGGCTGACCACGAGCCAAAAAACACACCGACCAGCTGGCAACTTTTCAGCAGAATGAGGTTGGTGGGCACTTTCGGGATAGCGCCAGCGGCAAAGCCGATTATGAGAACGCGGCCGTACCAGTTAATGCAGCGCATGCACTGGTCGAACAGCGCGCCGCCGACCGGATCATAGATCACGTCGGCGCCGCGGCCGTCGGTCAGCTTTTTGACGATGTCTTTGAGCTCACCTGCGCTGTAGTCGATCAGTTCATCGGCGCCTGCAGCTTCGGCGGCGGCGAGTTTTTCCGTCGAGCTTGCCGCAGCTAACACGCGTGCGCCCATGGCTTTGCCGAGTTCCACGGCGCTGAGTCCGACTCCACCCCCGGCACCGAGCACGAGCAACGTTTCTCCCGCCTGAAGATCTGCGCGTTGCTTCAATGCGTAATACGAAGTGCCATAAGTGGTACTGATGCCAGAGGCCTGCACAAAGCTCATCGACTCGGGCATGCTGCGTAACGCGCGTTCGTTGACGGCAATCTGCTCCGCAAAACCGCCGAAGCCGGTGCCACCGAAAACCCGGTCACCGACGCTGAACCTGGACACGCCTGTACCGACGGCGGCTACGATTCCGGCGATCTCACCGCCAGGTGAAAACGGCATCGGCGGCTGGCTCTGGTATTTGCCTTCGATCATCAGCACGTCGGGAAAATTGAGCGCACTTGCGTGCACGTCGACCAGGACTTCAGCGGGGCCGGCAACGGGCGCAGCGATGTCTTCGAGTACCAGGCTTTCCGGCGGCCCGTAGTTTTTACATAAAACAGCTTTCATACAAGGTAGTTCTTTAAGCGGACCCGCAAGGGTACTGTCCGCTCACGCAGCGTCAACCTCAATCATGCGGCGGCGTGCGTGATGAGCCAGGCGCGGGCATGATCAACAATGTCAGGAAAGTAGTGGGTAAAGTCCTCAGCCAGATCATCGATGATGCTGCTGACGGATGTTTCGAGGCCCTGGTTCAACGTCTCCTGGTGCAAACGGCGGGTAATCGAATGCAGGCCGCGCAGCGTGACATCCCAGTCACCGTACGAACCCAGTAGATCGGTATCCCGCATGAAGGTAAAAAACCGCTTGCCGGGATCTGACAGCCAGGCCTCGTGCGCGGCGATCAGATCATAGGTTGTTGCCGTGA
>CBDUDJ010000008.1:0-14511 GCA_965365885.1 uncultured Gammaproteobacteria bacterium | reverse complement strand
CGCCGATAATCCGGGCGACTACGCAGTAGTGCGATCGATCAATGAGATTGGCCACTACATGGGTAAGAAGACGATTGCCGAGTATGTCGAGACCAAGGAAGTGCTTGAGCTTCTCAAGGAAATTGGCGTCGACTATGCGCAGGGCTTCTGCATAGAGAAACCGCTGCCCCTGGAAGATCTGAAATTCTGAGCCTCGGCCGCGATGCGCGAATCAGAATCGAAAGAATTCCCGAACAGGCTCTAACCAGCCAGCGTGCGTCAGACGGCTAACTGAGAATGAACTCGAGTAACGCTTTCTGACTGTGCAGCCGGTTGCCCGCTTCTGCAAAGACTGCTGAACGTGGATCATCGAGTAGCGTTGCGCTGACTTCCTCGCCCCGGTGGGCGGGCAGGCAGTGCATGAACAGCACATCATCGTTTGCGTGCGCGAGGAGTTCCTCATTTACCTGAAATGGGCTGAACGCTTCCAGGCGTTTGTTCTCTTCGCCTTCATGGCCCATGGAAGACCAGACATCAGTCACTACGAGATCGGCGTGCTCGACGGCCTCCCTCGCGGTTTCCACGAGTTCGGCATTGTTGGTTGAAGCCAGCACCTGTGCATCCGGGGTGTAGCCTTCGGGACAGGCAATTTTCAGATGGAAGCCCCACTGTCTGGCGGCATTGATGTAGGAGTGGCACATGTTGTAGCCATCGCCTACGAAGGCAATCGTGCGACCCGTTATGCTGCCGCGGGCCTCTTCGAATGTCTGCACGTCCGCCAGTAGCTGACAGGGATGAAACCGTGTGGTCATCGCGTTGATGACGGGGACGCTGGCGGCGGCGGCGAATTGCTCGAGCAGGGATTGCTCCGGCGTGCGAATGACGACCACGTCTACCATCGCTGCCAGGACCCGCGCTGTGTCGGCAACAGGCTCGCCGCGACCGAGTTGACTGTCATCCGGACTCAAAACGACGGTATGGCCGCCGAGCTGGCTCATGCCGGTATCGAAGGCAACCCGCGTTCGTGTCGAGTTGAGCTGAAAAATCAGTACTGCCGTCTTGCCGGTCAGTGGTCTGTTGCGTTGTGTCGGCGGCTCGGCTTTGAGTGCGCTTGCGCGCTGCGTAAGGTGTTGCAATTCCTCCGGGGAGAAATCAAGCAATGTCAGAAAATCGCGCTTTGTTCCGTTACCCATTGTTCAGCCGTCGTTGATGACCTGACTGGTCAGGCTGACAAGCTCGTCGGCTTCGTCGTCCGTGAGTGTCAGCGGTGGTAGCAGGCGGACAATATTGTCCTGAGTGACGTTCAGGAGCAGTCCTTTCTGTAGAGCGCTCATTACGAGTTGCGGGCAGGCAGCGCTGAGTTCAACTGCGATCATCAGGCCTTTGTTGCGGACGTCCGTCACCGTGTTATTGCCGCGCAACTGGTCGCGCAAGCCGTTAGTAATGCGCTCGCCGAGTAGCGCTGCGCGCTCGAACAACGCATCGTCTTCCAGAGTCTGGAGCACAGACAACGCAGCGGCGCACGCAAGCGGGTTGCCGCCGAAGGTTGAGCCGTGATTGCCGGGTTGAAACAGTTCTGCTGCCGCGCCACGAGCCAGACACGCGCCAATCGGCATCCCGTTGCCTAACCCTTTCGCCGTGGTGACCACATCCGGCAGTATGCTGGTGTGCTGATAGGCGAACAGAGCACCTGTGCGGCCGTTACCGGTCTGCACCTCATCGAGAATCAACAGCCAGTCGTGCTCGTCACAGATCCGCCGCAAGCCTTCGAGATAGCCTGCATCGGGAATGACGATGCCGCCTTCTCCGAGCACGGGCTCTACCATGAGTGCTACGACGTCGGGGTTGTTGGCCCCTATCAATTCGATGGCTTCGATGTCGTTATAGGGCGCACGCACGAAGCCGGAGAGCAGCGGCTCGAAACCTGCCTGGGCCTTGCGACTGCCGGTGGCCGTTAACGTGGCCATCGTACGGCCGTGAAAACTTCCGTCCATCACCACGACCGCGGGTTTTTTGATTTTCCGGTTGTGGCCCTGCAGACGCGCGAGCTTGATGGCTGCTTCGTTGGCTTCCGCGCCAGAGTTGCACAAGAACACAGAATCCATCCCTGACATCCTGCACAGTCGCTCGGCCAGTTCTTCCTGCAACGGGATCTGATACAAATTGGATGTGTGCAGCAGCGTTCCGGCCTGCTCGCGCAGAGCGGTTGTGACGTTGGGGTGAGCGTGACCGAGGCCGCAGACCGCAATCCCGGTCAGGCCGTCCAGATATTTTTTACCCGCACTGTCTTCGAGGTAGGCGCCTTCGCCGCTCACGAACGCAACGGGCAGGCGCTTATAGGTTTCCATCAGGTTCGTCATCGCGCTGTCTTCCTGAGCCGTTCCCCAAACAACAACAGGCAGCTGATGCCGCCTGCGAAAAAGGGCGAATCGTACTATCGGTTTGTTGGGAGATCAATGCTTGCAGGGCTCAACCGAGCTCGGTAGTTGCGGCCTCATAGCGCTCGAGTCCCCGATCGAGCAACGAGCGTGGACAGGCAAAATTGAATCTGACGAATCCCGGGCCATCAAATGCTGCGCCATCGGAGAGTCCAAGACCGTGTGACTCGAAATGCCGCCCCGGCTGTTTAGCGATCGCGGTTCGATTGAAATCGAGCCAGGCGAGATAGGTTGCGGCAACCGGGGTCATGCGCTCGCCGACCACCTCCTGCAGCCTTTCGTGGTTGCCGCGCAGGTACGCCAGCAGATCCGCCAGATAGCTGGATTCGTCTTCGAACGCCGCTTGTGCAGCCGCCATGGCCAGGGGGCTGACCCCCGGCACCAGCCCGACCATCGCGTTGCTGAACATGTGGCGCAGCTCAGCGTTGGGAATGACGGCGACCGCACAGGGCAGGCCGGGGATGTTATAGGCCTTTGATGGTGCATAGAGGCTGAAGGATCTTTCGGCGATTTCCGGCGACAGACTGGCAATGGGTATGTGACGCGCATTTTCATCGAGAAGAATTGAGCTGTGAATCTCATCGGAGCACAGATAGAGGTCGTGTTCCATGCAGAAGTCCGCAAGCATGATCAGCTCGGTTTTGTTGTAAGCCCGGCCTGTTGGATTCTGCGGATTGCACAGCATGAAAAGCCGGGTGCCTGGTTCAATGGCGTTGTGCAGCGCCTCGAAGTCGATGCACCAGCGGTTTTCGTCGCGCACGAGGGGGACTTTCAGGGAGGTCTGTGCCACATGCCCCGGCACCCGCAGAAACGGGTAGTACACCGGTGTCGGGATGATGATTGAGCCCCCAGGTTCGGCCACGGCTCGAGCGGCGAGATTAAATCCAGGGACGACGCCGGGGATCCAGACGAGCCATTCTTCCGGAATAGTCCACTGGTAATTGCGCTGCATCCAGCTCTGGAATGCGATGCTGAGCGAGTCGGGCGGACGGGTATAGCCGAGGATTTCGTGATTCAGGCGTTCGCGGATGGCGTCGAGGATAAAATCCGGCGCGGGGAATTCCATATCGGCGACCCAGAACGGCAGGATGTCCTGTCCTGCGTACTTCTCCCATTTGGCGCTGCTGGTGTGACGGCGGTCTATGACTTCGTCGAATTTTGCGGTGTATCCCTCGCCCACGCTTGTTTCCTTATGCCTGTAGTGTCTGTAGGCCTTATTTAGAGGCAATATCTATATGCTTGTAGTATCTAAGACTATTCCAAGCGAGACCTGGGAAACTGCCGCTCCAGGCGCTACAATTTTGGCCGCATCAGCTAGTCAGCGTAAAGCGGAGAAACGGCTATGACAGAAGAAGTTGGCCAGACCAATGACCAGACCAATGACCAGACAACAGACCCGACGATAATCCAGACAATAATAGACCAGATTGAAAGTAATCCGATTCTTCTGTACATGAAAGGCTCGCCAGGCGCGCCACAATGTGGCTTCTCCGCGCAGACTGTGCAGTGTCTGATCACCTGTGGCGAACGATTCTCCTATGTCGATATTCTGAGCAACCCCGAAATCCGCTCGACCCTGCCCGGTTACGCAAACTGGCCAACCTTCCCGCAGCTGTATATTGCGGGAGAATTGATAGGCGGCTGCGACATCATTACTGAAATGTTTGAAAGTGGTGAACTCGAGCCATTGATCAAAGCAGCATCACAGACAGATACCGAAGACGGCCCCGCTTCCTCATAGCCGCCTCCTCATAGCAGCCTCCTCATAGGGAGGCTTGCGCACTGAGCATGTGCCAGCGGTTGACTATCGAGCAAAATAACTCAGCCGTGCGATCGGCGTCGTACAGCGCGCTGTGCGCCTGACTGGAGTCGAATGCAATTTCCGCACGGCTGCAAGCTTCGCTGAGCACTGTGTGACCATAAGCCACGGCGGCGAGTGATGCCGTGTCGATGAAACTGAATGGGTGGAACGGATCGCGCTTGAGCTGGTTGCGATTCACCGCGGCGTGCAGGAACTGCTGGTCGAAGGCGGCGTTGTGTGCCACCAGGATCGCGCGCTGACAGCCACAGGCTTTCATGGTTCTGCGAATCTCCGAGAACATGTCCTGCAGCGCGGTGGCTTCACTCACGGCGCCGCGGTCGGGGTCAGTTGGATCGATTCCCGTTACCTTCAAGGCGGCCGGTTCGATGAGACTGCCCTCGTAAGGAGTCACTGCGCGCTGCCAATGCTGTGCGGGAGCGAGTTCTGCGTCGTTGAACGCAACTAGGACCATCGCGAGTTCCAAAATGGCATTGTTGAGGGGATCGAAGCCACCGGTTTCGATGTCCACGACCACCGGCAAAAATCCGCGGAAACGCTCCGCCATGTCTAGAGACAACGTCATTGCGGACACCATATCACACCGGATTGCCGGGAAATTTCGCACACCGTGTTTGCTGGCTTCCCCTGCATTGATCTCTTACCATTGCGCCCCCTTTTTCCGTGTTGCTGGAAAGATAGTGTCGAAAAAAATTGTCCTGGCTTATTCCGGCGGATTGGATACTTCCGTCATCTGCCGCTGGTTGCAGGAAACCTATCAAGCCGAAGTCGTGACCTTCACAGCTGACATCGGGCAGGGTGAAGAAGTCGAACCTGCTCGCGCCAAAGCCGAGGCGATGGGCGTTAAGGAAATATATATCGAAGATCTGCGCGAGGAATTCGTGCGGGATTTTGTCTTTCCGATGTTCCGCTGTAACGCCATCTACGAAGGTGCCTATCTTCTCGGGACGAGTATCGCAAGACCACTGATTGCCAAACGGCTGGTTGAAATTGCAGAAGCGACGGGTGCTGAAGCGATCAGTCACGGCGCGACCGGCAAAGGTAACGATCAGGTGCGCTTTGAACTCGGCGCTTACGCACTCAATCCAGACATAACCGTCATTGCACCCTGGCGGGAGTGGGACCTCGGGTCTCGCGAATCCCTTCTTGATTACTGTGAAAAACACCAGATTCCAGTGGACTATCAGCGCGGCAAGAAGTCGCCGTATTCCATGGACGCGAACCTCCTGCACATATCATACGAAGGAGACAATCTGGAAGATCCGTGGCAGGCAGCCGAAGAAGAGATGTGGCGTTGGACCGTGGCACCCGAGGCAGCACCCGATGAGCCCGAATTCGTCGAGATTGAATTTGCCGGAGGCGATCCAATCGGCCTGAACGACAAAACCTTGAGTCCCGCAAAGCTTTTAACACAACTCAACATCATCGGCGGGCGCCATGGCGTCGGCCGAGACGACATTGTGGAAAACCGCTTTGTCGGCATGAAAGCCCGCGGTTGCTATGAGACGCCGGGCGGCACGATCCTGCTGAAGGCACACCGCGCGATCGAATCGATTACGCTCGACCGCGAAGTCGGCCATCTCAAGGACGATCTCATGCCGCGCTACGCCAAACTCATCTACAACGGCTATTGGTGGTCGCCCGAACGCAAGGTCCTACAGGTTTTGATAGACGAGTCACAAAAACCCGTAAATGGTCTCGTCAGGCTCAAGCTCTTCAAGGGAGGCGTAAGCGTAATGGGACGCGCGTCACCTGAAGACAGTTTGTACGATGCGAACGTCGTCACATTTGAAGATGATGGGGGCGCGTATCATCAGGCAGACGCGGCTGGATTTATCCGCCTGAACGCCCTGCGATTACGCCTTGGAGCGAAGCGCGGGAGAAAGTTATTGGAGTAAAGCGATGGGTAATTATCAGGTGCTTTTCAGCGGTGATGTTTCCCAGAACGTCAAGGAAGACACCGTTCGGGAAAACCTCGCAAAAATACTTGGCATTGACGAGCGTAAAGCCAAGCAGCTTTTCAGTGGTCGCACGGTAGTGATAAAAAGTCAGCTGTCGCAGACCGAAGCACTTGATGTGCAGACGCAATTTGCTGAGCTTGGCGCAATCTGCCGGGTGAAAGACCTCACGCCCCAGGCTACCATCGAATCAAATTACAAAATCGACAAACACGAACGTAGTGTCAGTGAACATACTCTGCGTGACATCACGGCAGCCCATGTCGAGTGTCCGCGATGCGGCTATCTGCAGCTTGAGGCAAGTCATTGTTCACGCTGTGGGATTGACGTCCCCGCCGCACTCAAGCAGAAACGCAAGGAAGATCTGATCATCGAAAAGAAAATCCGCGATCTGCGCACCGACAAATCACCAGCGTCTGAGTCCCGAAAATCTGCGCCTGCTGAAGACCACGACACGATGGCCGACGATTCGGAGAAAAAGCGCGGGAAAGTGATGTCCTGGTTGCGAAAGTCGGGCTGATTTCCGGCAGCAGATACGAAACGCCAGTTCAGGTTTCCGTCTTCTTTTTGAACTCACAGATATCTTCGAGCACGCAGCTGCCACAGCGCGGTTTTCTTGCGATACAGACGTAGCGCCCGTGCAGGATCAACCAGTGGTGCGCGTCGCGCAGATACTGTGTTGGCACCACCTTCAGAAGTTTGTCCTCAACCTGTCGAACGGTCTTGCCCGGCGCAAGGCGAGTGCGATTGGAGACGCGGAAGATGTGTGTATCTACTGCAATAGTCGGGTGCCCGAAGGCGGTATTGAGCACTACATTAGCTGTTTTGCGGCCTACCCCGGGTAAAGCCTCTAACTCTGCGCGTGATTCAGGCACTTCCCCTGCATGCTCTGTGAGTAGCAGTTCACACGTCTTGATTATGTTTCGGGCTTTGGTGTTGAACAGGCCAATGCTCTGGATGTAGGACTTGAGTCTGGTCACGCCAAGATCTTTGATTGCAGCAGGTGTATTCGCCGTTGCGAACAGTACAGTCGTTGCTTTGTTAACGCTCACGTCAGTTGCCTGAGCGGAAAGAATGACGCTGAGCAAAAGCTCAAATGTGTTTGCGTATTCGAGCTCTGTCGTGGGAGCTGGATTGGCCGCCTGCAGGCGGTCGAACATCGCCTGGCGTTTTTCTTTATTCATCGAACGCTGCAGGTGGGTTTGCTGTCAATTGTGCCTTGTGTACAAGCGCCTTCGCGAACGCCAGCAGCAGGCCGGCGATGATAAACGCGCCCGGGGGCAGCGCAGCCAGGAGCAGACCTTGCCCAGGCTCGCTCAGCTGCCAGTGCCAGCTGCTGCCTGTTGCTCCGACGAGCATCTCCATCCCATCGAAAAGACCGCCGGTTGCCAGAAGTTCGCGTAGCGAGCCGAGCGTTAGCAGGGCGATAGCGAATCCGCAGGCGGTCCCAAGTGCATCACTCAACGTCTCCAGCATTCCCTTGCGGCTTGCAAACGCTTCAGCCCGGCCGAGGATCATGCAGTTCGTGACGATAATCTGCACGAACAACGCCATGCGCAGATAGAGACCAAATGCGAAGGCTTCCATCAGCAATACTGCGCAAGTGGTGAACGTTGCGATGATCAGAACGAAGCAGGGTAGTCGCGCGAAGTGCGGGATGAAGTGGCGGGCGGCGCTGATACTGACATTTGCACCGACTGCAACAAAGCTGGTGGCAAGCGCAAGCCCCAGCGCGTTGACAACGCTGTTGCTCACCGCCAGCAAAGGGCACAGACCAAGCAGCTGGCTCCACGCTGGATTGGCGCGAATCGCGCTCGTGGTAAAAGTTGTCGCAAGGCTCAAGGTTCGCACCTGGTTTGACTGGCCGCCGCCCGTTTCGTCGTATCGAGTAGTGCGGCCAATACGGCTTTGCTGGTGATCGTGGCTCCCGTCACCGCATCGGTTGTTTTGAGCTGTGACATATCGCTGTCCATCAACGCCGCCAGCCAGCCGGTATCCGGCTGGTTGAGGAAGTCGGCGATGCCGGGTGTCTCCTGATGCCGGGTAACACGCACTCCGGAAAGCCTCTGCGCTGGATTCCCGGTCAGCGCCACGAGCAGCTCGATTGGGCCAGCGTAGCCGGGGCTGCGCGCCCGTGCGATGAGCGAGCCGTCACAACGTTGCCACAAGCCGTCGATCCAGTTCTCAGGGACCGGGACCGAATCAACCTCTCGCCCTAAGAGCGCGCGCAGCTCGCTGTGGGCGAGCATGGCGTGGTTTGCCGCGATGTGTGGCGCGGTCAACGCGCGGGTGCCTGCCAGTAGTGCTGCGCACACGAGCGCAATGCTCACGAGGGCGAGGATTGATTGCGGTCCTCTATCGGCTCCTCTAGTGGTCATGGGCTTTCACCGGTAGCGCCCAGCGCCGATCCAGATATGGCGTAATCGCATTCGCGAGCAGGATGCCGAATGCCGCGCCATCGGGATAGTTGCCCAGCGCGCGCACGGCGAACGTCATCGCCCCTGCCAGTATGCCGAAGAACCATTGACCCTTGTGACTGGCCGGGTGTGTGACTGGATCAGTCGCAAAGAAAAACGCTGCCAGCATCGTCGCTCCGGAGAATCCGTGAAAGAGTGGCGAGCCGAAACTGCGCGAACTTCCGTTGTCGTAGCCGATCGCGGCGAGGGTTGCGATCGTCAGCAGCATGGCTGCGGGAATACGCCAGGCGATCAGACGCCAGGCAATGAGGCCGAGACCGCCAATTAGAAAGCCGAGGTTGAGCCACTCCCACTGTGCCGCGGCAACTGTGCCGAAGCCGTTGAGAGGAGTCCAGATGTCCGCCACTGTCGCAGCACCACGAAATTTGAATGTCGTAAAAGCGGTTGCGCCGCTGAAGCCATCGATGAGTGTTGGCCAACCCATTGCTTTGGGAAACGACACGAGGACTATCGCGTAGCCAACAAGTGCCGGATTGAAGATGTTGTTGCCAAGCCCGCCGTAGGCGTACTTACCCACGCCAACGGCCGCGACGGCCGCGATGCTCATCACCTGCCATGGGACTGTGGGGGGCAAAGCCAGCGCCAGCAGGCAGGTTGTCACCAGAGCGCTGCCGTCGAGCAGTCGTTCGGCCACCGGCTTTGAAGTGAGGTGCGCGCAGAGCGCTTCGCTGGCGAGCACCACAATTCCAGCGGTGAGCAGGTTGAGCAGCACGCCAGCGCCGAAGAAATACACGTGTAGCGCGGCGCCCGGCACCAGACAGAGCACTACCCGCAGCATGATGTTGCGCGTGCTGATGGCGTGTCGTGTGTTCAAGACCACGAGCTCGATCGAATTCTGTCTGCCCGACGTTCTGCCCGACTCTGCGCTTCATTCGCAAGCCGGTCGTTGCGTTGCTCGAAGTGCGCTTGCGCTTTCTGCGCCAGTTGGCGGGCATGTTGCTCATCAGCCAGGTTTGTCTTCGCTGAAGTGAAAACCGCAAGCAGATCAATATTGCTCGGGCACACCTGGTTACACAGGCCACACTCGATGCAATCGGCGAGTCCCTGATCCTGCGCTGCCGCGAGATTCGCTGCACGACTCACCCACCATAGTTCCTGCGGTAGGAGGTGTTCAGGGCACACACTCTCACAACGATTACAGCGGATGCAGGGCGCACTACGCGATGCGGATGTCGATGCTGGGCTGGCTTGCCTGGCCGGTTGCTTGAAACTTGGACTGACGAGGTCAATGCAATCGACTGGGCAGGCTGGCAGACAGAGTTCACATCCGGTGCAGCGCTCTTCAATTACGCTATGCAGCCATTGCGGGGCGCCGACAATGGCATCCACCGGGCAGGCGTCCACGCAGAGAAAACAGCCGATACAACGCGCCTCGTCGATGCGCGCTCGCAACGGCTGCGGATCCGTGACGGCGGGTCCCGGCTTGCGGCCGAGCAGTTGGCCCAGTGCGCGCTGCGTCGCGCGGCCACCCGGCGGGCAAAGGTCTATGGCTGCACCGCCGGCTACAGCCTGTGCATACGGCCGGCATCCCGGGTAGCCACATTGTGCGCACTGCGTCTGTGGCAACAGCGCATCGATTGCATCCACCACAGCATCATCTGCGTCGCGAAAACGGCGCTCCGCCCAGAGCAGCAACGCAGCAATAATTCCCAGCAGGCCACAGAGCATTGCTATTACTGTGAATGAGGCGCCCATCAGTCCGCGAAGCCGGCGAAGCCCATGAATGCCAGCGAGAGAATGCCGGCGGTCACCAGGGTGATGGGTGCGCCGGCGAAGGCGGCGGGGACATCAGCGTTCAGCAGGCGTTCGCGAATGGCGGCAAACACAACGACTACGGCGCTGAAACCCAAGGCTGCACCCATGGCATAAGCAAGCGTTGCCGCGAACGACAGATCCTGCTGCAGGGACAGCAAGGCAACGCCGAGTACGGCGCAATTCGTAGTAATCAGTGGCAGGTATATGCCGAGCACCTGGTGCAACAGCGCGCTGGTGCTGCGTAGATACTGTTCGGTCAGCTGGACGACTGCCGCGATAACGACGATAAATACGATTATCTTGAGATAAGTCAGGTCCAGCGGCACCAGCACGCCGTGGTAGACGAGGTAACTCGTAGCGGCAGATGTGGTCAACACGAAAGTCGTGGCGAGCCCCATGGCCGCAGCCGCGTCATACTGACCTGTTGCCCCGATAAATGGGCACAGGCCGAGAAACTGAGCAAGGACGAAGTTGTTGACCAGCAGGGCACCAAGCAGGATGAGGGCCAGTTCTGCCATGCTCAGATCAGCGCACGATCATGCCCGGTTGTGCACCTGCGTCGGGGCTCAACAGGAAGATCTCCGCAGCGCCCGGGCCGGCTGCCAAGACCATCCCCTCGGAGACGCCGAAGCGCATTTTTCGCGGTGCGAGATTCGCCACCACCACGGTCAGGCGGCCGATGAGTGTCGCTGGATCGTATGCCGCTTTGATCCCGGCAAAGACACGGAGCTCGCCATCGCCAACATCGAGCGTGAGTTGCAGCAGCTTGTCGGCTCCCTCCACGGATTCTGCTTTGATGATCTTTGCTACCTTCAGTTCGACTTTGTTGAAGTCGTCGATGCTGATTAAATCGGTTGCAGGCGTCGGCGATTCTTCGCCAACGGTTCCGTCATCGGTTTGGTCAACGCTGTCGTCAATGGTTTCGTCAACGATTGAAGCCGCGAGGAGCTTGTCGATCGTCTTGCGATCCAACCGCGTGAACAATGGTTCGTATTTTGAAATCTCATGGTTCAGCAGGGGTGTGGGGATATGGCTCCAGTCGAGCGGCTCGATGTTCAAAAAGGCTTCGGTGCCTGCGGCCAGTTTCGGCAGAACCGGTTTGAGAAAAATGACGAGAACGCGGAAGAGGTTTATTGCCATGCTGCAAACGCCTTGCACCTTGTCGCGTTCGCCGTCTTCTTTGATCAGGACCCAGGGTGGATTCTGCGCGATGTACTGATTAGCGAGATCCGCAAGCGCGCTGATTTCCCGCATCGCTTTGCTGGTGTCACCGGTTTCGTACCATTCGCCGATTGTGTCTCGTGCTTCCATGAACCGCGACCATAGCGCCTCGTCATCCAGCGAATCAGAGAGTTTTCCGTCGAACTGCTTGGTAATGAAGCCGGCACAACGACTGGCAATATTGACGACTTTCCCAACAAGGTCCGAGTTCACTCGCTGCACGAAGTCATCGAAGTTGATGTCGGTGTCGTCAACCGTGCCATTCAGCTTCGTTGCGTAGTAGTAGCGCAGATATTCGGGTCCCAGAAATTCCAGGTAGGTCGATGCATCGATCGAAGTGCCACGCGACTTCGACATTTTCCGGCCATCTACGGTGATGAAACCGTGTGTGTGAATTCGAGTGGGTTTTCTAAAACCTGCGCCGTCGAGTACCGCCGGCCAGAACAACGCGTGAAAATTGATGATGTCCTTGCCAATGAAATGGTGAACCTCGCTGGTACTCTCCGGTGTCCAGAACTCTTCAAATGTCAGCTCTTTTTGCTGAGCAACATAATTCTGCAGACTGGCCATGTAGCCGATTGGTGCATCCATCCAGACGTAGAAATATTTGTCCGTCGTGCCGGGAATGAGAAATCCGAAGTACGGCGCATCGCGAGAGATGTCCCAGGGCTTGAGCCCGCTGTCGAGCCATTCGCGCAGCTTGTTTGCGACCTGCGGCGCAATCGTGCCGCTTGTCGTCCAGTCTTTGAGCATTTCAGTGTATTGCGGCAGGTCAAAAAAGTAGTGCTCGGATTCGCGCAGTTGCGGGGCAGTGCCTGATATGAGAGAGCGCGGGTTCAGCAGATCCGTTGCGTCATAGGTCGCACCGCACACTTCACAGTTGTCACCGTACTGATCGTCTGCGCCACAACGTGGGCAATCACCTTTGACGAAGCGGTCTGCCAGGAACATGTTCCGCTGGGCGTCGAACAACTGCGCCACCTTGGTCGTGAAGATCAATCCGCGCTTTTGCAGTCGCTCGTAGATCAATTCGCTGAGAACGCGATTCTCTTCGGAGTGGGTCGAGTGATAATTGTCATGCTCTACGAGAAAGCGCCGGAAATCGGTGATGTGTTGCTGGCGAAGCCGCTCGATAAGGATTTCCGGTGTAGTACCTTCCTCTTCGGCTTTCAGCATCGTTGCCGTGCCGTGAGTGTCATCGGCACACACGTAGACCACCTTGTGGCCACACAGTCTTTGATAACGCACCCAGATGTCGGTCTGAATATGCTCGAGGAGATGGCCGATGTGGATCGCGCCATTGGCATTCGGCAAGGCGCTTGTAACCAGAATGCGTCTTGACATCTACGCGGTCGCTCGCGAAAAAAGCGCGACTATAACCGCAACTCACCTATAATGCGCGCTCTTCAATTTTCGCTCCAACCGACGTAATTCCACCTCGAAATGCGAGCGCGGACGAACCGACATATGAACCGGATGGAAATCAAACAGAATCAATGAAGATCGCAGCTTTTCCAGACCCGTACCTCGGCACCAACTGGGGTGATCTCGGCGCACGCGTACTCTCAAGCGGTAATAAGGTGACGGTGACGCTTGGGTATCCAGCGCTCGGCGTCGCAGCGGACTACGAATCTGCGCTCGGTGAATTTCTGGGCGCTGCGGATCTTGCATTGGACCTGCGCTTCAGCCCACCGCCCAGCCGCGGTTTCGAGCAGATAAAACACATCATCGCGGTAGCCTCAGGTAAAGGTGGTGTTGGCAAATCCACCACCGCAGTCAATCTGGCTCTGGCGCTGGCTAAGGAAGGGGCGAAAGTCGGCTTGTTGGACGCGGACATCTATGGCCCGAGCCAGGGCATGATGCTGGGTGTGCCGGATGGTCAGCGGCCCGAGGTCAAGGATGAGCAGACATTCGTGCCGGTGAAAGCACATGGCATTCAGGCGATGTCCATGAGCTTTCTCATCAGCGAAAACACCCCCATGGTCTGGCGCGGACCCATGGTCTCTGGTGCGTTGCAGCAGCTGATCGGGCAGACACTGTGGCAGGATCTCGACTACCTGATCGTCGACATGCCCCCCGGTACGGGAGACATTCAACTGACGCTGTCACAAAAGGTACCGGTCTCCGGTGCCGTGATCGTGACTACGCCACAGGACATCGCCCTGCTGGATGCCAAGAAGGGCATCGAGATGTTCCGCAAAGTGGATATTCCGGTGCTCGGAATCATTGAGAACATGAGTACCTTCCGCTGCCCGCACTGCGGCCAGCTGAGTGACATTTTTGGCAGTGGTGGTGGGGAAAAAATTGCGGCGGAATTCGGCGCACCGCTGCTCGGCCGACTACCGCTGGCAATAGAAATTCGCGAACAGGCAGACGGCGGCGAACCTACGGTACAGACGGACCCTGAAAGCGAACTTGCCTTGATTTATCGGGACGCTGCGCGCCACCTTGCGGCTCGGTTGTGGGCGTTGGATGCGCAAGCACCGCAGATCAGTATGGCCGACGATTGAATCCGCGATAAGACGCATCAACTACTCATCGACTCCTAATCAAAGACACACAGGACCTGATTGACGCATGACTATCAAATCCGATCGCTGGATCCGCGAGATGGCGGCTCATGGCATGATCGAACCTTTCGAGCCCGAGCAGGTTCGCTATTCGGGTGAAGAAAAGCTGATCTCTTATGGCACCTCCAGCTACGGCTACGACGTGCGCTGTGCTACGGATTTCAAAGTGTTCACCAACATCTATTCGGCAATCGTGGATCCCAAGTCGTTCGATGAGCGCAGCTTTGTCGATGTCGCTGGTGATGTCTGCATTATCCCGCCGAATTCGTTTGCACTGGCGAGTACCGTGGAGTA
>CBDUDJ010000007.1:0-14777 GCA_965365885.1 uncultured Gammaproteobacteria bacterium | reverse complement strand
CCACTGGTATCACGGCAATCTGATGTATCGCGCCGGAGCGATGGCACTCATGTTGAGCGGTTGCGTTGGCGTCAACGGCGGCGGTCTGAATCATTACGTCGGCCAGGAGAAGCTGGCGCCGATGGATTCCTGGAGCTCGCTCGCCTTCGCCAAAGACTGGCACAAGCCATCGCGCCTTCAGCAAGCACCGCTGTGGCACTACATCAATACCAGCCAATATCGATACGACGGTCAATTTTCCCGCTACAACACTGTGCCCGACAACGAACTGACGCGTCAGCACACCGCCGACACGATCTTTCAATCGGTGCGCAATGGCTGGATGCCGTATTACCCGCAGTTCAAGCAGAACACGCTCGAGATCTGCAAAGATGCTGTCGCGGACGGCGCTACCAGCGATGCGGAGATCGAGGCCTCGGTGCTCGAGTCATTGAAGAACAGGGACATCGAGTACGCCGTGGGCGACCCCGAAGCACCGGAAAGCCATCCCCGCGTCTGGTACATCTGGCGCGGTAACGCAATCGTCGGCAGCATGAAGGGCCACGAGTATGCGCTGAAACACTACCTTGGAACGCATTCAAATCTCATCGCCGAAGATTCCGAAGATCACACCACCGAGGTGAACTGGCGAGACATCGCTCCGGATGGAAAAATGGACCTCGTCGTCGATCTCAACTTTCGCATGGATTCATCGGCGCTGTACTCCGACATCGTGCTGCCTGCGGCGTCCTGGTATGAAAAGGCCGACCTGAACAGTACTGATCTGCATTCTTTCATTCACCCACTGTCGGCAGCAGTTGCACCCGTCTGGGAGTCGAAGACCGACTGGAACATTTTTCGCGACATTGCCAAGGCAACCAGCGAGTTGGCTAAAGAACACTTCGCGGAGCCGCAGAAAGACATTGTCACGCTGCCGCTTGCGCACGATACAGCCGATGAAATTTCTCAACCCGAAATGAAAGACTGGTATCGCGGAGAGATCGAAGCCATTCCCGGCAAGACGATGCACAAACTCGCCGTCGTCGAGCGGGACTACACGAAGATCTACGAACGCTTCATCACACTCGGGGATGCCATCAGAACCGACGGGCTGGGTGCGCACGGCAACCACTACCAGTGCACCGAACAGTATGACGAGATGATTACTTCCAACCACTTCCCGGTACGCAAGCTCGATGGCAAAACCTACCCGTCGATCGAAGAGGACGAGTGGGCCGCCAACGTGGTGTTGCATCTTTCGTCGCTGAGTAACGGCGAATTGACGGCTCGAGCATACGAATACATGGAGAAGAAAACCGGGTTGGATCTGGTCGATCTTGCCAACGGCAGCAAAGACGTTCGAATGACCTACGCAGATCTGCAGGCACAGCCGCGCCGCTACAACACTTCACCACTGTGGTCCGGTCTGATGAAAGATGGCCGCGCCTACGCGCCGTTTACCTACAATGTCGAAAGGCTCGTTCCCTGGAGAACGCTGACCGGACGCCAGCATTTCTATCTGGATCACGAGATGTACATCGCCTACGGCGAAAATCTCCCCACATACAAACCCGCACCGAAGCCGGAACTGTACGGCGACACGAAGGAGACGTTGAAGGATGACGACGCCCTCGTGCTCAACTATCTGACACCGCACGGCAAGTGGCATATCCATTCCACGTATATGGAAAATTTGAGAATGCTCACGCTGTCACGCGGTTGCGAACCCTGCTGGCTGAGCGAGGTTGACGCCAAAAAACTGGGAATTCAGGACAACGACTGGGTCGAGGTCTACAACGACCATGGCGTGTACTGCACTCGAGCCGTGGTAAGCGCACGCATCCCCCGGGGTGTCTGCATCGTCTACCACGTACCCGAACGTACGACCGGGATTCCAAAGTCACAGGTACGTGGTAACAAACGGGCGGGTGGACACAACAGCGTCACGCGCATCCACCTGAAGCCGAGTTTTCTGGCGGGTGGTTATGGGCAGTTCAGTTATCACTTCAACTACTGGGGTCCCATAGCACCGAATAGAGACACTCACGTTGTCGTTAAAAAAATGAGCAAATTGGTCTGGTAGGTAAAAAAAGTATGGATATACGATCGCAAATCTCGATGGTCTTTCATTTGGACAAGTGCATTGGCTGCCACACCTGTTCTGTCGCCTGCAAGAATATCTGGACCGACCGCAAAGGTGCGGAATACATGTGGTGGAACAACGTTGAAACCAAACCCGGCACCGGCTACCCGGGCAAGTGGGAAGACCAGGATATCTACAAAGGCGGATGGCAGCAGAAAAACGGTGATGCCGTCGAGTTGAAAGGTGCAGGCAAGCTGATTGGCCTGAAGAACATTTTTCACAACCCGAATCTGCCGGTGATCGACGACTACTACGAACCGTTCACCTACAAATACCTCGATTTGATCGAGTCCCCCGCCGGGGACGATCAGCCAACAGCACGCCCGGTTTCGCTCATTACCGGTGAGCCGATGGACATCAAGATGGGTCCGAACTGGGATGACGATCTCAGTGGCACACCCGACTACGCCAGGAATGATCCGAATCTGAAAAATCTCTCGGACGAAGAACGCGAAGCGATGTTCGAACTCGAGCGGATGGCGTTTTTCTACCTGCCGCGGATCTGTAATCACTGCCTGAACCCAGCGTGCGTTGCCGCCTGTCCCTCCGGCGCTATATACAAGCGTGGCGAAGACGGCATCGTGCTCATCAATCAGGACGTCTGCCGCGGCTGGCGCATGTGCGTCACGGCCTGCCCGTACAAGAAGACCTACTACAACTGGCAAACCGGTAAGTCCGAAAAATGCATCCTGTGCTATCCGCGTCTCGAAGCGGGCCACGCACCGGCCTGCATGCACTCCTGCGTTGGCCGAATCCGCTATCTCGGTGCGATCCTCTACGATGCCGATCGCCTGCACGAAGTGGCCTCGGCACCGGAAGATGAGCTGGTGGACCTGCAACTCGACATGCTGCTCGATCCATTCGATGCGGAAATCATCGAAGCCGCCAAGGCAAACGGCGTAGCCGATTCGACCATAAGGTCGGCGCAAAAATCACCGATTTACAAATTCGTCAAAGAGTGGGGCATGGCGCTGCCACTGCACGCGGAATTCCGTACGTTGCCGATGCTGTTTTACGTCCCGCCGCTGCTGCCCGTCATGGCAAGCCTGGGGACACAGAAAAACGCAATGCAGTCCGAAGAACTCGGTGACGTGGTCAAGCGTTGGGATGACGATTGGCTCTATGACACCAGTACCGAAGAGCTGTTCGGAACGATCGATAACTCACGATTCCCACTGCAATACATGGCGAACCTCTTCTCCGCCGGAGACATCGAAAAAGTCAGTAAACGCATCAAGAAATTGATGGCGGTGAGACTTTACCGAAGGTTCAAGACCGTGGGCGATATCTCTGAGGAGCGCGCAGACGAGGCACTCGCCGAAGTCGACCTGACTCAGGAACTCGCGGACGACATTTACTACCTGACATCTCTGGCGAAATTCGATGATCGATTCGTCATTCCAGCAGCTCATCGCGAGCAGGCTATTGAGATGATCGAGAACACGGGTGACAGGAAAGGCAGCGCCGGTTTCGGATTCAAGGAAGACTCAGCGGTCAGGGGACTGTAATGAAGGATCTCACGCACTACTCAGTAATCGCCGACATTTTCAACTATCCCGACGAACAATATCCGCAGAGAGTCCGCGCCGTGCAGAATCAGCTTACCAGCCGTTGGCCTAGAGCTGCACGCGAACTCGAACGATTTCTCGAACTGCTGCCCGAAAGCAATCTTGTAGGAATGCAGGAACTGTTTATCCGATCTTTTGACGTTCAGGCAGTGACAACTCTCGATATCGGGTATGTATTGTTCGGGGACGACTACAAGCGGGGCGAACTCCTGTCGAATCTGAATCGCGAGCACGTCGCGGCGCAAGTCGACTGCGGACATGAGCTTGCCGACCACCTGCCAAACATCCTGCGACTGCTGGCAAAATTGAATGACACAAATCTGATCGGCGAACTGGCGCGAGAAATCATCGCTCCAGCCGTCAACAAGATGATCGAAGAGTTCAATGTCAAACGAATCAAACAAAAAAACGCATCGTACGAAAAGCACTATAAGACGCTGATCGAATCACCTGCTGCCGATATCGAGGCAGCAACGCTCTACAAGTTCACGTTGAAGAGCCTCCTGGAGTTACTCATGGCCGATTTCGGTGTCGTTAAGCAAATTCCGATTACACAGACCAGCGATTTTCTGCGGTCGATTTCGAACGAAAACGAAATTGAAGAAAAGGCGCAGTCCTTTTATTGAGCGAATTTGGAATAGGAGGAAATGCATGAACTGGCTGGATCCATTCGCTTTTATCGCACTACCCTACATGGCGGTAATCGTATTTTTCGTTGGCACCATACGCAGATACCTCACGCAGGGATTTGGTATTTCGAGCCTGTCTGCGCAGTTTCTCGAAGGACGAATCGGCTTCTGGGGGACCGTGCCGTTCCACATCGGTATTCTTGCGCTCTTTCTCGGGCACCTGGGCATCTTCCTGTTCCCCGATGCGACCCTGTTGTGGAACAGCAATCCCATCCGACTGATGATCCACGAGGGCGTCGCATTTACCTTCGGACTCATCGTTCTCGTTGCACTCAGCGGCTTGTTTATCCGTCGCTGGCTCAACCCACGGTTGCGCATGGTGACGACTAAGATGGACCTGACCATCGAGTTGCTGCTGTTGAGCCAGATCGTACTCGGCTGCTGGATCGCCCTCGGCTATCGCTGGGGCTCGTCATGGTTCGCATCCGATCTTTCGCCCTATCTGTGGTCGATCGTAAAGCTCAATCCACAAATCGATGCCGTGGTTGCGTTGCCACTCGTCATAAAGCTGCACATCGTCGGCGCGTTCACGATCGTGCTGCTCATCCCGTTTACCCGTCTTGCCCATCTACTGGTGGCGCCGTTTCACTACTTATGGCGCCCCTACCAGGTCGTGATGTGGTATTGGGATCGCAAGCTCATTCGTCACCCGACAACCGCTTGGCAGAACAAACGGCCACAGAACAATTAGGTGGCTACTCCTGTGGCAATGCTAAATGAAAAAGGTTGGGCCGCTCACTCACACAGGGCGTTGTTTCTGAACACTCTCGCGTTCACGGTGTGCTTCGCGGCATGGATGATAAACGGCGTGCTTGTGACGTTCCTCGCATCCAACCAGGTATACGACTGGGGTCCGGTTGAGATCGGCTGGTTGATGGGGATACCGGTGCTGACGGGGTCCATCTTCCGCCTGCCGGCAGGGATGCTGACAGACAAATACGGCGGCAAGCCGGTTTACGGTCTGCTGCTGTTGTTCTGTGCGCTGCCGATGTACCTGCTTTCTTACGCAGACAGCTTCCTCACGTTCGCCTTGTGTAGCGCAGGATTCGGTTTGGCGGGCGTGAGCTTTTCGATTGGCATCGCCTACACATCGGTCTGGTATCCCTCCGAGAGACAGGGAACGGCACTCGGAATTTTTGGTGCCGGTAACGCGGGTGCTGCGCTCACTACATTGATTGCACCTACGCTGTTAAACCAGTTAACCGAAAACGGCACAAACATCGAAGGCTGGCGAACCTTACCTCTCTACTACGCCGCGATGTTCATAGTCATGGCGATCGTGTTCCTGATGTTTTCGGAGAACCGGAAACCCGCGGTTACGCGCACCGGCATGGCTGAACGCTTGAAGCCTCTGAAATCCGTTAGAGTGTGGCGATTTGGCCTGTACTATTTCCTCGTCTTCGGCTGCTTCGTTGCCTTCTCTCAGTGGCTCGTGCCCTACTTCGTCAACGTCTATTACATGCCGTTGGTCACCGCCGGGATCCTGGCGGCGCTGTTCAGTTTTCCTTCGGGCGTCATTCGGGCGCTGGGTGGCTGGATGTCCGATCGGTGGGGCGCGCGCGCCGTAATGTACTGGGTGCTTGGTCTGTCGGTCGCCATAAGCTTCATGCTCGTCATACCGAAAATGGAGGTGTTGTCTCCCGGTGAAGGCATCATGGCGGTGCGTGCGGGCATCGTCACGCAGGTGTCGCCAACGGCCGTCGTCGTCGGTGAGAAACATTACGATCTGGTCGAGAACGATCTGTCATACCGGGATCTCGACGAACGGCTCGTCATATTTCCGAAAAAGCACGTCTGGCAGGAAGCCGTTGTCGAGGTTGGCCAATCAGTCGGCAAGAACGCCCTGCTTGCCAAAGGTGTGACGCGGATTTACTTCCAGGCGAACGTGTGGATTTTTGCCGGGCTCGTCATTCTGCTGGGTGCTGTGTGGGGTGTGGGTAAGGCTGGTGTCTACAAACACATTCCAGACTACTTTCCCCACGACGTGGGAGTCGTGGGGGGCATGGTCGGCGTCATCGGCGGTCTCGGCGGCTTCTTCTGTCCAATCATCTTCGGCTATCTATTGGATGCAACGGGTCTATGGACGAGTTGCTGGATGTTCATGTGGGTGATCTCGTGCATATGCCTTTTCTGGATGCACAACGTAGTTCAAATTTCGACGCGCAAAGAGACACCCCAGACCGTGCATCATTTCTAGGAGGTTCCATAGCATGAGCGCGAACTTAAAAGAGTGGAACGTAGAAGACGCTACGTTCTGGAAGGACAAAGGACAGTCGATTGCGACTCGAAATCTCTGGATTTCGATTCCCAGCCTGCTGTGCGGCTTCGCCGTATGGTTGTACTGGGGAATAATAACCGTTCAGATGCTCAACCTCGGCTTTGCTTTCACGCAAACCGAACTTTTTACATTGTCGTCTATCGCCGGCTTGAGTGGCGCGACAATGCGGATTCCGAGCACGTTCTTCATTCGCATCGCCGGTGGCCGCAACACGATCTTCTTCACTACCGCATTGCTGATGATGCCTGCCGTGGGTACTGGTTTCGCACTCCAGGATCCGGCCACGCCGCTGTGGGTATTCCAGGGTCTGGCGCTGCTCTGTGGGTTTGGTGGTGGTAATTTCGCATCCTCCATGTCGAACATCAGCTTCTTCTTTCCAAAGCGCGTGCAGGGCACTTCGCTGGGACTCAATGCAGGGTTAGGCAATTTTGGTGTCACGACCATGCAGATTCTGATCCCGCTGGTGATGACTTTTGGATTGTTCGGTGGTGAGCCGCTGACCCTCGTGAACACGAGCGGCACTCTGCTCGGCAAGATCCCGGCCGGTACCGAGACCTATATCCAGAACGCTGGATTTATCTGGCTGCTGTTCCTGATTCCATTGGCGTTCTTCGGTTGGTTCGGCATGAACAACATCACGACCGAAGTGGTTACTCCCAAACCCGGTAATCCGATCTGGAGCATGACGAAGATAACGATGCTTCTCCTGATTGCGCTGATGACGGCCAGTATCGGTCTCTACCTGATGCTCCCAGCGCCGACGGGACTGGGGCTGTTGAGTAAATGGATCGTGCTCCCTACGATCATCTTGGCAACTGTGTTGCTGTTGCGGTTCCTCACGACAGGCGAACTCAAAGAAAATCTGAAACGGCAGTACAAGATATTCAACAACAAGCACACCTGGGCGATGACCGTGATCTACACGATGACGTTCGGCTCGTTTATAGGCTACTCGGCTGCTTTCCCGCTATCGATCAAAGTGATTTTCGGCTTCAGCCACGTCATGGGAGCCGATGGCGTGCTTACTCACGATACGCTCAATCCCAACGGACCGAGCGCTTTGATGTTCGCGTGGATGGGACCTTTCATCGGCGCTTTGATCCGTCCCATTGGCGGCAGGATCGCGGACAAATTAGGTGGCGCCAAGGTCACGCAAATAGTATCCGTGGTTATGGTCGCATCCGCGCTCGGTGTCGCCCACTTCATGACGGCGGCCTATCACTCGGCAACACCCGAAGAATACTTCTGGCCATTTTTTCTGCTGTTCATCGTTCTGTTTGCGGCGAGCGGTGTTGGCAACGGCAGTACGTTCAGAACAATCGCAATGGTCTTCGATGAAGAACAGGCAGGGCCTGCGCTGGGCTGGACGTCGGCCGTCGCCGCGTACGGAGCGTTTATCATACCGAGCGTGTTTGCCGAGCAGATCGGTGCCACAACACCGGAGTATGCACTCTATGGCTTCGCGGTATTTTACGGGGCGTGTCTGCTACTCAATTGGTGGTTTTATCTGCGGCCGAACGCTTACGTGCAGAACCCGTAGTCAGATCTGCAACGTAACCGGCAGGCATGTCGACTCACACGTGGCGTGTTTTTCGATAAGCTGCTAGGACAAGAGCAGAATCGAGAAGTAGTGACTGACACTGCCAGCGATTACGAACAGATGCCATATCCCATGACACCAGGGGTAGCGCTCGTCGAGAACGAAGAACACGATGCCTGTCGTGTAGAAAATTCCCCCTGTCAGTAGCCAGCCGAAGCTTTCTGCCGATAGCGCATCGATAATCGGGTTCAGCGCGAACACGCAAAGCCAGCCCATGAACAGGTAGATTATCAATTGGACTACCCGGGCACCCTGGCGCGGTAGAGCGTCCAGGACTATGCCGAATACGGCCAGCCCCCAGATCGCACCGAACATCCACCATCCCTGGGCGCCTTCGAGCGCCACCATAACAAACGGGGTGTAGGTTCCTGCGATCAGAAGGTAGATGGCCTGGTGATCCAGAACTCGAAAAACCGTTTTAGCCCGGCCGGGTAAACTGTGATAGAGGGTGGAGACGAGATAGAGTAGGAATAGAGTTACTCCGTACACACTGTAGCTCACGATTCTGTTCGCATCTCCACTCAATACGGCAAAAGTTACCAACACAGAACCACCCGCGAGCGCTAAGGAAGCGCCAATCAGATGGCTGATGCTGTTGAATCGTTCGCCTTTGTACATGCCGGGTCAAAGCCGCACATCGTCAATCAGGAGTGCAACAGCCGGTTCGGCGTTGCGGTGGTTGGGTGAGTAGTTACTGAGTCTCGCAATCCTTGCGCAGGATGCCGTCAGATAGAATTTGCGCGCGCAAGCCGCCACGACCTTGGAGAGCATCTTCCGCGCCCGGGCCGAAAGCCTGGTTCATCCAGTAACAAGGACGGCATTCTTCCGTGCCACGAAAACGGATACCCTGAATTTCGAACTCCTGGCCGATGAGTTCGTTCAGGTCCATGCCACGAGTCACTACGTTGCGGCGTAAGACGGAAACGGGTTTGCCAGAGATCTGCAACTCATTCCTGATTTCCTCGTAGACCTCATCTGCGAAAAAGGTAATCTGACCGTGAAAATTCTCGGCATGATCGAAAAACCGGTCCCCGCTGATGCCGCGGCCAGCCACACACTCCATTTGCGCAACCTCTTCAATCGCATTCGTGCCGGCCGGTTGGTCGTGGTGACCGACAAAATTATGACCACCCGATTGAAACAGATGCAGCACCTGCATGATTCGACTCCTGCGTAATGATGGCCCGAAGAAAGAAGAGGCCACCACTAGTGGCAGCCTCTTCTCCCCCTGGTTAGTAACATCGTCGTCTAAACCCACCAGAGAATGAATTATCCGGCACCGCGCGCGCCGTCTCTTTGATCCGGATCAATTAACACAACGGGCAGTAATCCAGAGATACGAGCGCATCACACAGGAGCAATGATCACTGGATGATCAGATATGGGCCCTGTTGGTAGTCCGCGGCGGTTGCGATCCGGCTGGCAGCGGCGATACCGGCATCGCGTAACCGGCTGATAAATTCGGTTGCGTCACTTTCAGGTAATGCGAAGAGCAGACCACCGTTAGTCTGGGGGTCGAACAACAACTCCTCCTCGGCTGGAGCCAAAGACCGTTCGAAACCGATAGCCGATGCCACTGACTGCCGATTGGTCGCGTTGGAGCCGGTTGTCATGCCGCGCTCGTACATAGCCTTTGCTCCGCTGAGCACAGGTATGTCGGCAAAAGACATTTCGATCCGAACGTTGGAGCCGCGAGCCATTTCCAGGCTGTGACCTGACAGGCCGAAACCCGTGACATCAGTCGCGGCATGGATCTCGAATTCGGCCGCGGTTTCCGCAGCCAGCCGGTTGAGAGTAACCAGAGTCTCCGTACAGGCGATCAGGTCGGCCTGCGCCACCCAGCCCTTCAGGTTGGCGTTCAACAGGACGCCACTACCGATTGGTTTCGTAAGTACCAGCGCATCTCCCGGTCGCACACCGGCATTGGTCCAGCAGCGTTCCGGATGAACTATGCCGGTTACCGCCAGGCCGAATTTCGGCTCAGGATCTTCCACCGAGTGACCCCCGGCAAGCACGGCACCCGCTTCGTCGATCTTCTCCCGCGCGCCGGCGATGATTCCTGCAAGTACATCCGTACTCAGCTTTTTAGACGGAAAAGCAACCAGGTTCACACAGGTGACGGGGCGCCCGCCCATGGCGTAGACGTCGCTCAGAGCATTTGCTGCCGCGATCTGGCCAAACAGCAGCGGATCGTCGAACGGCGGCGTGATGAAATCTGCTGTAACCACTAAGGCCAGCTCATCCGTCAGGCGATAGACACCCGCATCGTCGCTGGTGTCAAAACCGACGATGAGGTTTGGATCCGCAACTGCAGGCAGTCTATCGAGAAGCGCTGTCAACTCGACCGAGCTGATTTTCGCTGCTCAGCCGCAGGTTCGGGACAATCCAGTTAACGTATTCTTCTTTCGGAACAAGCGGGTTTCTCCCCGTTTATGTGAAATCTCTGGTGCTGGATGTTGATACTAAGGCAATTGTGTCATCAATGAGATCGTCATAGGTACATCTACCAATAGTTGGTCCACCAGGGTTGAATTATGTTCCGCGTGTCACTCGCCGACTTATCTACGGAGAGGCTCAACAGCCGTGAGGCAGACACATGCACAGCGGAAATATCGTTGACGACTTTCGGCTGACCCTGGGCCGATCGCAGTATGTGCCTATCATGATAGGTGGCATGGGTGTGGACATATCAACTGCCGACCTGGCATTAGAGGCATGTCGCCTGGGTGGTATCGGCCACATTTCCGATGCTATGTCGCTGTTTATTGCCGACAAGCTGCTGCGCACCCGCTTTACCAAAACCAAAGCGGCCCGCCATAAGGATTCGAAGGACGCTCTGGACAAATCCGCGGTTAAATTCCAACTCGCGGACCTGTACCAGGCTCAGCGCAGAACCGTCGAAGATACTATGGTCCGGAAACGCGGCGACGGAGGCATCTTCATCAACGTGATGGAGAAACTCACCATGGCAGCCCCGGCTGACACGCTGCAGGTACGTCTTCGCGCAGCACTCGACGGCGGCATCGATGGCATTACCCTGTCCGCCGGTCTGCACACTCATTCGCTGGCTTTAATCAAGGATCATCCGCGATTTCGCAGCGCGATGATCGGCATCATCGTCTCCAGCGTGCGGGCGTTGAAGATCTTTCTCAGATCGGCCAAACGGCTAAACAGGCTGCCCGATTATGTGGTGGTTGAAGGCCCCCTGGCAGGCGGCCACCTCGGCTTCGGCGATGACTGGCAGGAATACAACCTCAAAGATATCGTCGCCGAAGTGCAGCAGTTATTTTCAGACGAGTCGCTGAATATTCCTGTGATTCCGGCTGGAGGAATATTTACCGGTAGCGACGCGGTGGAGTTTTTGCGAACCGGTGCCGCTGCGGTACAGGTAGCCACCCGATTTGCCGTGAGCCGGGAAGCCGGGCTGCCCGCCAGGGTCAAGCAGCGTTACTTCCAGGCGAATGAGGAAGACGTGGTGGTGTCCTCAGTCTCACCCACGGGCTATCCATTGCGCATGCTGGTGACGAGCCCGTGCCTGAAGTCCAATGTCAAACCTCAGTGCGAGCCGTTCGGTTATGCACTCAGCGCGGAGGGCAGGTGCCCCTATCTGGATGCCTACGAGGCAACCGGGGTGAATGCGAAAGGCAGGAAGCTGGCAGTACAGGACAAGGCATGCCTGTGTTACCACTTCAGCAAGAAAAACTGTTACACCTGCGGTCACTACGTCTACCGGTTGAGTGACACCACGAACCAACTGGCGGACGGCTCCTATCAAATTCCGTCCGCCGAACACGTCTTCTGGGACTACCAGCTCAGCCGCGACCAGCAGATCGCCTTACCGTCCGAAGAACCACCGAGCGTGACCATAGTCACCTAGCCTCCGGTGGTCTGTGTTACGTAAAACCACGTATACATCGAAAGGCCTGGATACCATATCTTGTGTTGGTTCCACTCCCGCACACAAGATATAGCATGCCAGCGCCAGCGGCTCAGCCAGCTCATCCCTTCATCGCCCGACGCGACGGCAAGCTGGTTCGCTTCGATCGCAGCAGAATCGTTACCGCCATTAACGCAGCTGCACGAGCAACGGGCGAATTCAGCACGCAAACCAGCGAAACGCTCACCGATGAAGTAATCAAAGTCCTGCAACACCGTCACCGCGTCGAACTTTCGGTAGAGCAGATTCAGGACGTGGTCGAGCAGGTACTCATCACCTCCGATCATCTCGACACGGCACGCGCATACATCAGGTACCGCAGCCAGCATACAAGCCTGCGCGAAGACCGGCGTAACCTGATCGACGTTGCTGCTTCCGTGGACGAGTACCTCGAGCAGACGGACTGGCGGGTGAACGCAAACGCCAATCAGGGCTACTCCCTCGGCGGCTTGATTCTGAACACCTCCGGGAAACTCATCGCCAACTACTGGCTGAACCGGGTCTACCCGCCCGAAATCGCCCACGCACACAGGAATGCCGATCTGCACATTCATGATCTGGACATGCTGGCCGGGTACTGCGCCGGTTGGTCGCTGCGGACGTTTCTGGCCGAAGGTCTCAATGGCGTGCCCGACAAAATTGACGCAGCACCACCGAGTCACCTTTCCAGTGCGATCGGTCAGATGGTCAACTTCCTCGGAACGATGCAGAACGAGTGGGCCGGTGCCCAGGCCTTCAGCTCGTTTGATACCTATCTCGCGCCTTTTGTACGTAAGGACAAACTGAGCTATGAGATCGTCAAACAAACCATCCAGGAACTCATCTTTAATCTAAACGTTCCTTCGCGTTGGGGTACTCAAACGCCATTTACCAATTTGACGTTCGACTGGGTCTGTCCGGATGACCTCTGTGCGGAGATCCCTACCATCGCCGGGGAAGAGATGCCGTTCTCTTACGGTGAGCTGCAGCACGAGATGGACATGATCAACCGTGCCTACATCGAAGTCATGACGGAGGGCGATGCGAAAGGGCGTGTGTTCACTTTTCCCATCCCCACCTACAACATCACGGTCGACTTTCCCTGGGATGCCGCAAATACCGACCGCTTGTTTGAGATGACGGCAAAGTACGGAGTCCCGTATTTCCAGAACTTCATCAACTCCGAGCTCAAGCCCAACATGGTTCGCTCGATGTGTTGCCGGTTGCAGCTCGACCTTCGAGAACTCGAAAAACGCGGCAATGGTCTGTTCGGATCCGCTGAGCAAACAGGTTCCATCGGAGTCGTAACGATAAACTGCGCGCGTCTCGGCTACCTGCACCGCGGCGACGAGGAAGCCTTGTTTGAGCGGCTTGATGAGTTACTCGCGCTCGGCTGCCAGAGTCTCGAGATCAAGCGTAAAGTGATTCAGCGCTACATCGATGACAATCTTTTTCCCTATACCAAACGATACCTCGGAAGCTTGAGGAATCATTTCTCCACGTTGGGAGTCAACGGTGTGCATGAGATGATCCGAAACTTCACCGCTGACGCGGAGAACATCACCACCGCGTGGGGCACCGGGTTCGCTGGTCGATTTCTCGATCATATCCGGGAGCGGATGGTCGTTTTCCAAGCGCAGACAGGCCATATGTACAATCTCGAGGCGACTCCGGCCGAAGGCACTACTTACCGCTTCGCGAAGGAAGACAAGAAACGTTATCCCGGAATTCTACAGGCCGGCACCGACTCGCCGGACGGCGCAGCGACCTACTACACAAACTCTACACAGCTACCGGTGGGATTTACCGACGATCCGTTCGAAGCACTCGAACGGCAGGAACCGCTGCAACAGAAATATACCGGCGGCACGGTACTGCACCTTTACATGGGGGAACGGGTTTCAAGTAGCGCGGCATGCAAAACACTCGTACGCCGCTCGCTCGAAAATTTTCGGCTGCCATACATCACGGTAACGCCCACGTTCTCTATCTGTCCCATTCACGGCTACCTCGCGGGAGAGCATCCATTCTGCCCTCGCTGCGATGAGATTCTCATAGCGAAGAAACACCAACAAACGGGGAGTTAATTTCAAGATGAAGCAAATTTTCGATCTTGCGGATCACGAACGGCAACCGTGTGAAGTGTGGACTCGGGTGATGGGATATTACCGCCCGGTTTCACAATTCAATCATGGGAAAAAGGTGGAACATGCCGAGCGTCGCCACTTCACAGAGACAACTACTGAGCGCGAGGGCTAGTCTCAATGTCGGCGGATTGACGCCGCATACTACGATCGACTATCCACAGCGGCTGTCTGCAGTCGTCTACTGTCGGGGGTGCCCCTGGCGTTGCTGGTATTGCCACAACGCGGCGCTGCAAACGCCCGAGCCACAAACAGCCGATACCTGGAAGCCTGTTCTCGACTTTCTCACGAGACGCCGTGGATTACTCGATGCCGTGGTATTCAGCGGCGGTGAACCGACGGCGCAAAAAGCGCTGTTCGATGCAGCGCGCGATGTCAGCGCATTGGGATTCGAAGTCGGCCTGCATACCGCCGGGCCTTATCCGGTTCGCCTGCGCCGACTGTTACCGCTGCTCGACTG
>CBDUDJ010000006.1:0-14843 GCA_965365885.1 uncultured Gammaproteobacteria bacterium | reverse complement strand
CACACGCAGTTGACCCTCACCCCGTGTGTTTCGGCCAGCGGCCCGCAGGATTTCGTGAAGTGCACGACACCGGCTTTCGTGGCGGCGTAGACCGCTTGCGGCGGAAGGGGTGCGTGAGCAGCGCCCGACGAGGTATTCACGACGAAAGTTGCGGGTTATCCCTCTGTTTTTGCCCACGGCATGTTGACGATGGGTATGACGGGAAGGATGGTGACCAACTATGTGGGTGATGGCCGACTCACCAAGTACGGCGTGCGATTCACCAATCAGGTCTGGCCGGGTGACACCCTGAACTCCACCGCAACGGTTGAGTCGCTGGAGAACAACGTTGTGCGCCTGGCGATTGAGACCAAAAACCAGGATGGTGCCACCGTGTTGTCGGGTTACGCAGAGGCAAGAGTCGACGATTAACCGTAGTACCGGGTATTAGATCGGCTAAAGGCTAATACCCGGTACTAGATCGGCTACCACTTCTCCAGTGAAGTCCGCACGTCGACCTCGAATGACCAGGCTGTTCGCGGTTGCCGGTACAGATAGACGAATGCATCGACGATTCCTTCGATGCTGATCATCCCCTCGTTGCCAAGCTTTTCGGCATACTCGGGAAAGCCCTGCATGATTTTGTCGCCGCCTATCGGGCCATCGACAACCACGTGACCTACATGTACACCGTCGCCTGCGTACTCTTTTGCCATCGCCTGGGCAAGATTACGCAGCGCGCCCTTGGAGCTGTTGAAGGCGCCGAACATCGCTCGGCCGCGCATCGATGCGCTGGCACCGGTGAACAACAGCGTCCCACCACCTGCAGGGACCAGCCGCCGGACCGCTTCGCGGCCGAACAGGAAGCCGCCGAAACAACACACTCGCCAACTGTTCTCGAAATAGTCGGCCTCCATGTCGATGATGCGTCCCGGCGTGTTGTTGCCTGCGTTGTAGACTGCGAGTGTTAAATCATCCCCCGCGGCGTCGAACAGTGCCTTGATCTGGCTTTCGTCGGTCGTATCAGCCGTGAACGCGCAAGCCTTGCCGCCTGCGGCTTCGATGCTAGCGACGACGGCGTCGAGCTTGTCCGGCGTCCGTCCTGCCACCAGAACTTCCAGGTCTTCGCGTGCGAAACGCGTGCAGAGTTGCGCGCCCAGTCCGCGATCCGGCCCGACGCCAATCACTATCGCCTTCTTCATTGGATAGGCTTCGCTGGAATCGCCTGACGGAATGGATGAATGGCAACTGTGCCGAACAATCCTGCCAACGTATAAGGGTCGGCTGCGTTCAGCGCTCTGACCTCATCGACCGAATCCGCCTCGAGTATCAACATCGAGCCGAGCATGTGCTCGCCATCGTCGCTCAACATGGGGCCCGCCAGCTTTACCATTGCCGAATTTTCCCCGATGTAGGCCAGGTGTGCTTCGCGATTAGCAATCCTGAGTGCTTCGCTATCGGATTTGTCTTCGCAGAAAAGTACATACAGCATCAGTCATTGCTCCCCTCGAGCTGTTTGTTGAGCAAACCGGCGACTTTGTCGAAGGCACTGCGGCAGACAGAAAAAAGTTGGGCTGTCGCCAGAAAATCATGGATGAGCCCGTCGAAGCGAATTGCCTGGGCATCGACTCCTGCCGCTGCGAGCGTTGCCGCGTATGCCTCACCCTCGTCCCGCAGCGGGTCGAATTCAGCAGTCAGGATGAGTGCGGGTGGCAAATCCGCATGGTTTTCAGCCTTGGCCGGTGAGGCGTCAGGCTCGGCACGCCTGCCCTGATCGGGGCAGTAGTGATCCCAGAACCACGTCATCGCTTCGGTTGTGAGCAGATAACCTTCACCGTTCTCCCGGTAGGACGCAAGGCCGAAATCCGCATCCACGACTGGATAAGCCAGAAGCTGGAAGTCGATTGCCGGGCCCGCCTCATCTCGCGCTTTCAAGCTCACCACGGCCGCCAGGTTGCCACCGGCGCTTTCGCCGCCCACTGCAAGTTTGCCGTTGCCGCCCAGCGACTCTGCGTTGTCTGCCACCCAGCAGGTTGCTGCGTAGCTGTCGACTACGGCTGCCGGATAGCGGTGTTCGGGCGCCATTCGATAATCGACTGAGACAACGATGCAGTTAGCACTGGCGCAGAAATCGCGACATACCCCATCGGCGGTATCGAGATCTCCGATGACCCAGCCACCGCCGTGGAAATTGATCAGAATGCCAAATGGCCCGCCGCCCGCGGGTGTGTAGATGCGAATCGGGATCGGACCTGCGGGTCCGTCGATGGTGCGGTCTTCGACCTTGCCGACGGTGAGTTCGGGGTTCGGCGGCCGCATCATCCGATACATCTCACGGCTCTCTTCTGGCGACAGCTCGTGTAAAGCCGGTCCTGGCGTCTGCGCCAGCTCTGCCAGCATCGCCTCATATTCCGCTGCTAGTGGCATCTGTGTTCCCCCTGTACGATTTTTACTTAGTGTAGAATTGCTCGGCCTGAAGACCTGAAACCTTAATCAAGAGTATAGGACAAATGACCCATCTCGATGGTATCGAGGATGTCGCGGAAGCTGCCAAGCAGTTCCAGTTCCTCGAAAACACCCTGCTTAAAAATCGGACCCTGACCCTGTTCGGGGAAATCGACCAGGACGTCGCACGGCGCACCACAGAGAAGTTGCTGGCGTTGTCGTTCGAATCAGACGATCCCATCACTTTGTACATAGGTTCTCCCGGCGGCCACGTGGAATCCGGTGATACGATCTACGACATGATCGGCTACATCCGGCCGACCGTGCGCACAGTGGGTACCGGCTGGGTGGGCAGTATCGCTACCCACATCTACCTGGCAGCGGAGAAAGAGAATCGCTTTTGCCTGCCAAATACCCGGTTCCTGATTCATCAACCCGCAGGTGGTTTCGGTGGCACCGCAGCCGACGTTGAGATTCACGCCAGAGAGATCGTCAAAACTCGTGAGCGGATCAACGCGATTATTGCCGAAAGAACCGGTCAGCCCATCGATCGGGTGGAACGCGATACGAATCGGGACTACTGGATGAGCCCTGAAGAGTCTGTCGAATACGGTCTAGTCGGCAAGATCATCAACAGCCTCGACGATATCGATTGACGCTAAGTCATGCGGCGCACGGCGCTTCGAGTCAAAGGCCCTGATGCGACGCTGAGTGCGGAACTCCTGCGGCCGGATGATGCGATCGCGGTGCTGGTTCTCGCTCACGGTGCGGGCGCGGACTTTCAGCATGCCAACATGGTTGCGCTCAGCGAAGCGTTCGCCGCGCAGCGGATCGCCACTCTGAGATTCAATTTTCCGTTCATGGAGCAGGGCCGACGACGGGTGGATCCTCAGCTGCGATCCGTAGCTTCCATCGTCGCCGCTGTCGAGGTTGCCGCCGAATCTACGCTGGATCTCCCACTGCTTGTTGGTGGTCACAGCTACGGTGGCCGTATGGCATCACATGCGATCGGCTCTCGTGAGCTTGGCGTTCGTGGCTTGATCTTCTGCTCGTTTCCGCTGCACCCGCCGAAGAAACCCGGCGTGGCACGCGCTGCCCATCTGCCGCAGATCGATCTGCCGATGTTGTTCTTGAGCGGCACGCGCGATGCGCTCGCCGAAGGTGAATTGCTCGAAGACCTGGTTGCGTCACTGCCGCAGGCTCGTCTCCACAGGCTGGATACCGCCGATCACTCCTACAAGATCTTAAAGAGAACGCGCCAGTCCCAGCAGGATGTCTTTACGGAGATGGCCGAGGTGGCGGCAGAGTTCGTCGCGACTGTGATCTAAGAGTTTTCCAGCTGCCGCAACCAGCAGTGTTGGTAAACACGCTGCGAGTCTCGCCACACAGCGGCAACAGGCTGCTGGGGTCAGCGGGAAGCGAAGCCACCGAGACGCTCGGCCATATCCGGTCCAGCGCCCGGACTGGTCGCGCGTTCGTATTCGAGTCCGTCCTGCAGGTTGTGGTTCAGACCCGTGTTGATGAGCTGTTTGTCCATGCGCAGCGTGAACCAGGAATTTTCCAGAAACTGTCGAGCCATGGTCGTGGCGGTTGCCATCAGTTCCTCGTCTGGCACGCAGCAATTTGCCAGGCCAATAGTTGCGGCTTCTTCACCCTCGACAACACGGCCACTGAACATGAGCTCGCGGGCAACGACCAGCGAGACCCGCCTGGGCAGGCGCTGACTCATTCCCCAGGTTGGCGACATGCCCCATTTACCGTGCGTGTCGGCAAATTTTGCGCTGGTCGCGGCCACCAGCAGGTCGCAGGCGAGTGCAAGTTCCAGCGAGCCTGTGTAGCAGTGTCCCTGCACCGCGGCGATAACCGGTTGCGGCAGCGCCTCGATTTTTTCCAGTGTTGCAGCCTGGAAGTGTGGTTCCGGCGGCCGCTCTCCGGCCTGAATGGCTTTGATGTCGTTTCCGGCGGAAAACGACCGGCCTTTACCGCAGAGAATTACACACCCGATGTCATCCGTATGCGTTGCGATGTCGTCGAGATGGTCGCGCAACTCGACGAAGAGCGCCGGGCTCAAAGCATTGAGCGCATCAGGGCGGTTCAGACTCAGGATGCACAAGCCTTGTGAATCCTCGCGCAGGACAAGTGGTTCCATCAGCTCCCCCTTTGGTTGATTTATCGACTCAGCCTAAAGCCCCAGTACCAGTTTAGCGACAATGTTCTTCTGCACTTCGCTGGTGCCACCGGCAATGGAGCTCGCCCGCAGGTTGAAGTAACGCGGAAAAGCGACGATCCCGCGCGCCGGTCCAATCGGAGTCACATTCTGTCCAAGCGTGCGGGCATCGGGCTGGTGTGGCTGGATGTAGTGACCGACCGCTTCCACCGCGAGCTCGCTGATTCGTTGCCCGATATCCGCGCCCAGATTCTTCATGATGGAAGACTCGGGTCCGGGGTTCTGCCCCTTCGATAACGCGGCCATGATGCGAAACTCGGTGTACTGGATGGCCAGCAGCTTCACCTCGGTTGCGGCAATTTTTTGCTTGAAGGAGGAATCTTCGGACAGGGGTCCCGTAGCGGTTGGCGATTGCTCGGCGAGCCTGCGCACTCTACTCAGCGCTGTCACATGCCCGGCACTGCCGCCGCCTCCGCGTTCGAACTCGAGGAGGTACTTCGCCACGGTCCAACCCTGATGTTCCTCGCCGACCCGGTTTGCCAGGGGAACTTGCACGTCATCGAAGAACACCTGATTGACCTCGTGGGTCCCGCTGGCGAAAACGATAGGCTCGACGGTGATGCCGGGGCTGTCCATGTCCAGCAGCATGAACGTGATGCCCTGCTGGGGTTTGGCAAACTCTCCCGTCCGCACCAGGCAGAACATTCGATTGGCGAAATGGGCATGGGTCGTCCAGATTTTGCTGCCGTTGAGCCGATAGTGGTCGCCGTCGACGGTTGCCGAGAGTCTGAGGGATGCAAGATCGGATCCGGAGCCGGGTTCCGAATAGCCCTGGCACCAGTAGTCCTCACCGGAAAGAATGCGCGGCAGATAGAAAGCCTGCTGCTCGGCCGTGCCAAAGCCGATCAGCATGGGCCCGCACATTCCCAGACCCATTGGCGCGAGGCTCGGCGCACCGGCCAGGGTCGATTCCCGCGACCAGATGTAACGTTCAGTCAGATCCCAGCCAGTGCCGCCGTGTTCTTTCGGCCAGGCCGGCGCGATCCAGCCTTTATCAAAGAGAATCCGGTGCCAGCGGATGTTGTGCTCATAGTCGAGAAAGATCCCGGGGCAATATTTCTGGGCATCGCGCAGGTCGTCATCCAATGCCTGATCCAGGAACGCCCGGGCTTCATCGCGAAACGCATCGTGTGCCGCGCTGAAACCGATGTTCATGCGAGCGCGTCCAATGCGGCGGCTTCGAGTTCGAATACGTGCGGGTCATCGGCGTTGAGCTGTCGCAAGGCTGCTGCCAGCTCGAAGAGGTAGTCGATGTTGCGGCCGCTGGGTCCTTCGCATTGGAGAATCTGAGCCACCATGGCATCTAGAGGTGCGGGACCGAGGAATGCATGATTGTCGACAGGTGCGATGTAAACAAGACCGTCTTCGCTTTGCTCAGGATCGCGCAGGTTCAGCATGACCTCATAGCGCTCGTAGCCGTTTTTTTCCCTGACATCGAGTGCCTGAAAGGTTGCATCTAGCACCATCTGGTCAACGAGATAAGCCATGCCGTCGCAGTGGCCAGCTGGTTCCGGCACCAGTGTGACGACCCGACCTGGTTGTTCGGGCACCCCACGGTGATCGTGGGAACCCTGCCAGAAACGACGTTGCCAGCCGGGGAGCCGGGCTGAACGGGATTCGATGAACTCGATATCCGGTCGCCAGATGAGCGAGCCATAACCGAAGATCCAGCGATTCATTGAGGCGATTGCGCTCCGTAGTCCGGCCGCATGGCTCGATCAGCTCAAGCCGCTGGAAACGTTGAATGCATTGCTGGACTCGGCCTGCAAATCCGGATTGAGAAGAAATTCCGCGGTCGTAAGAGCCAGCGCCTTTGCCCCGTCGAGTGCCGCGGCGTCGCCGGTCTCTGAACCGGCCCACTTCGCAAACTCAGGATTGTGGATGACGACATTGGGTGGCGCCGCCGCCAGCATCGGATGGATGGAGGGCACACGATGGCTGACATTGCCCATGTCGGTGCTGCCCGCGCCGCCAAGCTTTAAGGGGTCGAGAAAATCGCGGCCCAGCGATTCCCCATGGTGCTGAAAACAATCGGCCAGGGGCCAGTTGGTATTCAGATCCAGGTAATCCACGTTCGCCCAGTTGATTTCCACTTCCGCACCGCTGCTCTTCGCACCGGCTTCGAAACATGCCTGCACGCGAGGTTTCAACGCGGCGAGCGCTTTTTCATCGGCCGCGCGGACATAGAAGTCACCGGCAGCCCGCGCAGGAACGATGTTGGGCGCTTGCCCGCCATCAGTGATGATGCCGTGAATGCGTTCCTGATCCCGGATGTGCTGGCGCAGGTTCGAGATGGCCTGGTAGGCGATCAGAAGCCCATCGAGTGCATTGACGCCACGGTGCGGCATTGCCGAGGCGTGTGCGGATTGGCCGTGGTAGATGACTTCGACTTCGGCAACACAGATGCAGGGCATCGTAGTGAGATTCACGCCGGCGGGATGAATCATCATGGCTGCATCAATGCCGTCGAAGGCACCTGCACGCGCCATGAGCTCCTTACCACCGCCCCTCTCCTCGGCCGGTGTGCCGAGGATTCGAATGTGCCCGGGCAGATGGCTCTGCACTGACTGCAGGCCCAACGTGGCGCCGAGTGCGGCGGTCGCGATCAGATTATGGCCGCAGGCGTGACCGATTCCGGGTAACGCATCGTATTCCGCGAGAATCGCAACGCTCGGACCGCCGCCTTGGGTCTGGAGGTTAGCCTCGAACGCTGTTTCAAGTGTGTAAGCGCCACGTGCTGGCTCGAGATCGTGCTCGGCCAGCGTGTCGCAGAGCAGGGCGCTCGCGTGGTGCTCTGAGAAAGCGAGTTCAGGATTGGCATGGATGGAATGTGACACGGCCAGCAGTTCATCCGCCAGCGAATCAATTCTGCCAACGATGTCAGCCCTCAGTTCACCGATTGTTTTCGCCACGGCCAACCCTCCCAGATTGTGACCCCGCATTATCGGGGCATAGGATTATGCCGGAAAAAGCCTCCCGGGGTGTATGCACACCGGCGACGGGATATAGTTGAACCAGGGGACCGTCGGCGCGGCAGCGTCAAACAGAGGAGGACTTGCAGGGTGGCCTATGACTATGAACTGTTGAGTGTGCAGGTCGACAATCGGCTTGCGAGCGTGACGGTGAACAATCCGCCGATCAATCTGATCACGATTCCACTGTATGCGGAACTCAGTGCGCTCAGTCTCGAATTGAAAAATGATCCAGCACTGAGCGTTGTCGTGATGCAGAGTGCAGATCCGGATTTCTTTCTTGCGCATTTCGATGTAGAGACGATTCTCACCTTTCCGGTAGATTCTCCGGCAGAGAAAAATCAGGAGCTGAATGATTTTCATGTCATGTGCGAGCGCTTTCGGACGATGGACAAAGTTACGATCGCGCAGATCGAGGGACGCGTAGGTGGCGGTGGCAGTGAACTGGCTGCCAGCTTTGATATGCGATTCGGCGTGCGCGGTAAAACCATCGTGAACCAGATGGAGGTGCCGCTGGGCATTCTCCCCGGTGGCACAGGAACACAGCGACTCCCACGGCTTGTAGGTCGCGGGCGTGCGATGGAGATTGTTCTTGGTGGTGATGATCTGGATGCGGAGACTGCTGAGCGTTGGGGTTATCTCAATCGTATTTTCGAGCCGGATGCCGTTGGCCCGTTTGTTTCTAGTCTCGCACAACGGATCGCGGGATTTCCGCCGGAGGCAGTGCGGCTGGCGAAAGAGTCCGTGAATGCTGCCGAAAACCCTCTACAGGATGGGCTGGTCGAGGAAGCCTACCTTTTCCAGCGACTGTTGCGAACGCAGGGAGCGCAAGCCAACATGCGCAAATTCCTCGAAATTGGCGGCCAGACCCGCGAAGGCGAGCTGCGGGTGGCAGCGCTCAATGCCGAACTCTCCGATGGTGTCGATCATTAGCCAGCACCGCTCGTCTACATAAGGAGTCAGAGTGATAGATCTTTATACCTGGGGCACGCCGAACGGCCAGAAAGCCTCCATCATGCTGGAAGAAACTGGGCTCGAGTACTCAGTGCATCCAGTCGATATTAGTGAAGACGAACAATTCGAAGCCGAATTCGTCGCCGTCTCGCCGAACAGCAAGATCCCCGCCATCGTCGATGATGGTCTTGCCATATTCGAATCCGGTGCGATTCTGATTCATCTTGCAGAAAAAACGGGTCAATTCCTGGCTGCCGAGGGAGTGGCACGAGCCAAGGCTCTGGAATGGCTGATGTTTCAGATGGCGGGTGTCGGTCCGATGCTGGGTCAGACGAATCATTTTCTGAATGCCGCGCCTGAGAAGATCCCCTATGCCATCGAGCGGTATCTCACCGAGTCAGCAAGATTGCTGAAGGTTCTGGATGACCGGCTGGCCGAGGTGGAGTATCTCGCTGGAGATTACTCAATTGCGGACATCGCGAGTTATCCGTGGGTTGCGGTGGGACTACCACCGCTCAAGGGCGCCAAACCCGATGTGCTCGGAGAAGCCGAACACGTGACACGATGGGCGACGGAAATAGCCAGCAGGGAAGCGGTGATCAAAGGCATGGCTGTGCCGTAGCGACGTTTAGTACCGGGTATTAGCCTTTAGCCTTTTCCAGCGGCTGCGCCGCGAAAAGGCTAAAGGCTAATACCCGGTACTATCAGACGATGCGCGAATCGGTCTTGCCCCAGTAGGCGTCTTTGATCAATCGCTTGTAGAGTTTGCCGGTCGGTAGTCTTGGCAGTTCGTCCATGAAGTCGACGCTTCGTGGACACTTGTAGTGCGCGATGTGCTCGCGGGCATAGTCCAGAAGTTCCGCTGCCAACTCCGCACTTTCTTCGAGACCCTCGGCAAGCTGGACAACGGCTTTGACTTCTTCACCCATCTCGTCGTGGGGTACACCCACCACGGCCACGTCAGCAACCTTCGAGTGGAGGATCATTGCGTCCTCGATTTCCTGTGGATAGATATTCACACCACCCGAGATAATCATGAACGTTGCTCGGTCTGTGAGATACAGGAAGCCCTCGTCATCCATATAACCCACATCGCCCAGCGCGCTCCAGTTCGCATGTGCCGGATGCTGGGCATCGCGTGTCTTGGCGGGATCTTTGAGATACTCAAACGGCATGGCCGGCAGCTCAAAATAGACGAGTCCGGGTTCGCTGTTAGGGAGTTCCGCGCCGTCTTCGTCACAGATATGGATCACCCCAAGAAGGGATTTGCCGACAGTTCCCGGGTGTGTCAGCCACTCCTGCGGATTGCAGTGGGTGAAACCGTTGAGCTCCGTGCCGCCGTAGTACTCGTAAATGATCGGCCCCCACCAGTCGAACATCTGGTGCTTAATGCCCGCGGGGCAGGGCGCAGCTGCGTGGATGGCGACTTTGTGGCTGGACAGATCGAAACCGGATCGCTGATCTTCGGGCATTTTCAACATCCGGGTGAACATTGTGGGCACCCACTGGCTGTGAGTGATCGCGAAGTCTTCGATGGCCTGGAGTGCGCCTGTCTCGTCAAATCGTGGCATCACGACAACGGTCCCGCCCAGTGCAAGCGTGGCCGTGCAGAAGCCTATTGGTGCCGAGTGGTAAAGCGGCGCAGGGGAGAGATAAACAGTGTCCGAATCGAAACCCCACAGCGCCTGCTGCAGACCACCCAGTGGCCCGGCGTCCTCGTCTATCATCTTGCCCGACAGAGGTCGTAAGATTCCTTTGGGACGCCCGGTGGTGCCTGAACTGTAAAGCATGAACTGGCCGGCAGGCTCCTCCGCGAGAGGCTCCGTCGAGTGTTGAGCGATCGCCGATTCGTAGGATTCATACCCGTCAACCGTTTCGTCAACCATCAACCAGCGTGTGCAATTCGGTGCGAAACTTGCGAGGTTTGCAGCTACTTCGGCCAGGTAGCTGGAAGTCACCAGTAACTTTGCTTCGCTGTTGTCCAGGATATAACCAGCCTCTTCGTCGGTGAGGTAGCGGTTGATCGTGGTCAGATACAAGCCTGACCTGAGGGCCGCCCAGACCACCTCGAAGAAACGCAGATTGTTTTCCATCAGAATTGCGACATGATCGCCCGGTCTGAGCCCATCAGCCCAGAGTAGCTGAGCAAGTTGGTTGGAGCGGTCATTCAACTCGGAGAAGGTAACCGTTTCTCTCGTGATCGCATGAACGACGGCTGGCTTGTCAGGAAATTCCTGCGCCCACTTTCCTGGGTACATCTGTGTCCCTCCGTTTGTTGCGTCGTTGACTAACTTGTTTTACGCGTGGGGCTGATTCGCGCAGACTTAGCTGACTTCGAAATTGAGCCGAGCGCATTCAGCCATCAACCGGACAGCCTGCTCGTCACCCGAGATGGTTAAGCCGGTGATACTGCAGTCTTCCCAGGCTGCAAACCGCTTGCGAATGCGATCTGCCGGTCCAACCAACGCACCTTGATCCACAAACTCATCCGGCACAGCCGCGATCGCTTCGTCTTTGCGCTTGGCGAGATAGAGTTCCTGAATCCGCTCTGCAGCGTCCGCGAAACCCCGCCGAACCATCATCTCGTTGTGAAAATTTTTGGTCTTGTGCCCCATACCACCAACATAAAGAGCAATTCCGGGTTTCATGCGATCCAACGCGGATTGCACATCATCGGTTACCTGAACATGAGTCATTGTCTGCCGTTCAAATTGTTCCGGTGTCTTGTTGGCTTTCGCGAGGCCTTCGTCGATCCACTTGTCGTACAGATGGGCGGATTCCGGTACGAAGCCCAGAGGCAGCCAGCCATCGGCTATCTCCGCGGTGAGTCTGACAGTGGACTCCATGCCCGTACCGAGCCAGATCGGAATATCAGGATTCATGTGCAGAATGGATTTGAGCGGCTTGCCTATACCGAGAGCGCCTTCACCGGTAAATGGCAGGCTGATCTCTCTGCCTTCATGGATCACGGGTTCTTCCCTCGCCCAGATTTTTTTCATGATGCTGACGTAGTCTTTGATCCTGTAGTAAGGCTTCCCCCACGGTTGACCGTACCAGCCTTCGACAATTTGCGGCCCGGATACGCCTATGCCACAAATGGCGCGGTTCCCGCCAGCGAGCTTGTCGAGCGTTGCGATAGCCATCGCGGCATTTGCCGGGGTGCGTCCGGCGAGTTGAATGACGGCGGTACCAAGCCGGATCCGCTCGGTGTGCGCCGCGAGGTATGCAAGCGGCGTGATGGCATCGGAGCCGTACGCCTCGGCGGTCCAGACGGAATCGTAGCCCAGCTGTTCCGCCAGTTGGACCAGTTTGACGGGAATGTTCAGTTCCGCGCCCGAGTATCCGAGCATCAGACCGAGTTTCATTGGCTGCCTCCCCCAGGTAGCTTGCTGGTGTCGCCGATTCGGCGATCAGTAATACTTTGAGCTTACTACAACATTCTCGCAGCGATCACTGATATCTAGAGGCGTTCACCGAGATCTCGCATAGCCTGGTCGGTCGTGAAGAAAACGCTGCCGGTCAGATTGATGATGAACCGGGCCGCTTCGAGCCGTGCCATGACAGGACCTTTGACTTCGGAAAGGTGCAGAGTGACGCCGATGCGATCCAGCGTCTGATTGATTCGTTCGAGCATTTCCAGCCCCGAGATATCGACGAGGTTGATCGCACTGCACACGAGCAGAACGTGCTTCGTGGAAGGACGACGGTGGACGATCTTCAACAGCTTGTTTTCTACCTGAGCGGCGTTCGCGAAGTAGACGTTTTCATCAATTCGAATTGCCGCGACATGTTGAAACGTTTCCACATCGTAGCGCTTGGCGGTACGGAAGTGAGGTCCGTCTCCTACACGCCCAACGATGGCAATGTGAGGTCTGCTTGACTGTCGAACGAAAAATGCAATCGACAAAGCAACGCCTGTGATGAGTCCCGTCTCCACTCCGAAGCCGAGCACAGTTAAGAACGTGACAATCTGCGTGACGGTATCTTCGCGGTAAATGCGCCAGTGAGTACGAAAACTTTTCAGATCCATAAGACTCACCACCGACAACATCACGATCGCAGCCAGTGCAGCATGCGGTAGAAGACCGAACAACGGCGTGAAAAACAGCAGTGTGAGTACAATGACGATTGAGCAGATCAGTGAGCTGACAGGCGTGCGCCCGCCTGCCTGATAGTTGACGCTCGAGCGGGAAAAGCTACCTGCGACAGGATAAGCCCCCGTGAACGCAGCGCCGATGTTTGCTACGCCCAGTGCAATAAGTTCCTGATTGCTGTTGATGCGTGTGCGTTTTCTTGTCGCCAGCGTTGTACCTATTGAATAACTTTCGACGTAAGCAACAACGGCGATCATCGCAGAGGCGGGCATGAGATCCAGCCACAGGTCCAGATTGAATGGTGGTAGTGTCAAGTCAGGCAACCCGGCTGGCACCTCGCCGATCACCGTAACGCCAAATTTGCTATCCAGATCACCGAGCGCCACAGCGACTCCCGCAGCAACTGCGACCACCAGTGGCCCAAGGCGGGAAATGGGGTGTTGTGCAGGCAGGTTCAAGCCGATGAGCTTCATCGACCCCACCGCATAGCGCTGAATGAACCAGACACCAGCTGCACAAGCTATGCCTATGGTGACGCTCGTGGGATTCAGCTGATCGATGTTTGCCGATAGATCCAGCAGTCTATCCAGCGGGCTGTCCGGATGGCCGCTGGAGATGCCGGTAAAAGCACCAAGCTGACTGATGATGATGAGTAACGCCGCAGCGTTCACGAATCCGGCGATCACGGGCAGACTGAGCAGGTTCACAAGACCGCCCATGTTCCACACCCGCAACAGGAGCAGGAAGACGCCCGCCTGCAGGCACAAAACGGTTGTGATTCCAAGATAGGCGTCACTGTACGCCGGTGCAAATTCGCTCACCGCAGCGGCGACCATCAACGCTGCAACCGCAACAGGTCCAACCACGAGTTGCCTGGACGAGCCGAGCAGGGCATAGAGCACCGTGGGAACGAGGCACGCGTACAGCCCAGCTTCCGGAGGCAACCCTGCGAGAAACGCATAGGCGATCGCTTGCGGCACGGTGATCACGCCAACAACGAGCCCGGCAACCAGATCGTGATGAAAGTCCTCACGCCGGTAATCTCGAACCACGTCGATGATTGGCAGATAACTACGCCAGTTGTTTACGGGTTGGAGCACCGAGTTCCGTGCAATTCAGCCAGTGGCCGCGGATTGTACTAAGGAATCCAAACTATTGTTTTTTCTTTCGCAGAGGTTAGCCTCAAACCGGCATGCTAATCTAAAGTAGGAAGGGGCCTGCGGACGGCCTGCGGAAGGGCGATAGAAGGGAGATAGAAGATGGACACACGCGCTGCGGTCGCATTTGCGGCTGGGGAGCCACTCACAGTCGAGACCGTTCAACTGGCGGGCCCGCAAGCCGGCGAAGTGCTCGTTGAGATAAAAGCGACCGGCATATGTCACACGGACGCTTACACGCTTTCCGGTGCTGATCCTGAAGGTCTTTTTCCTGCCATCATGGGCCATGAGGGTGCGGGCGTGGTAGTGGAAGTCGGCGCTGGCGTCACGTCGTTGCAACCCGGCGACCATGTCATTCCGCTGTACACGCCGGAATGCCGGGAGTGTAAATTCTGCACGTCCGGAAAAACCAATCTATGTGGCGCGATACGCGAAACACAGGGCCAGGGCGTGATGCCGGACGGAACCAGCAGGTTCTCCCTCAACGGTGACAAGCTCTTCCACTACATGGGTACCTCGACGTTTTCGAATTACACGGTGGTCCCGGAAATTGCGCTGGCGAAAATCCGCAATGACGCGCCTTTCGACAAGGTCTGTTACATCGGCTGTGGTGTCACAACCGGCCTCGGCGCCGTTATCAATACCGCTCAGGCGGAGCCGGGTTCCAACATTGCTGTGTTCGGGCTCGGTGGCATAGGCCTCAATGTCATCCAGGGCGCTCGTCTCATAGGTGCTGACAGAATTATCGGAGTGGATCTCAATCCGGCAAAAGTACCGCTTGCCGAAAAATTCGGGATGACCGATTTCATCAATCCAGCCGACACGGATCCGGTGGAAGCGATTGTTGAACTGACAGGCGGTGGTGTCGACTATTCGTTCGAATGTATCGGCAACGTTGATGTCATGCGCCAGGCTCTGGAATGCTGCCACAAAGGCTGGGGTGAAAGCGTGATCATAGGAGTCGCCGCGTCAGGTAAGGAAATCGCGACAGATCGGAAGAGCACACGTCTGAACT
>CBDUDJ010000005.1:0-14865 GCA_965365885.1 uncultured Gammaproteobacteria bacterium | reverse complement strand
AGCCCTGGTGAAGGACTGGTAATCACCGATTTGACAGCCATCGGAAAGGTAAACAGCACCGAGGATCCGTCAGGCTGCAGATCCGAGTATTTGGAAGTTTCATCTTTCGTCATCGCCGGATGTGCGGTGACCTTGATCCGGCGCAGCCATTTCACACTCATGTTGCCTTCCCAGCCCGGCAAAAAGAGTCGCGCGGGGTAACCGTTTTCGGGCCGCAATCGCTCACCGTTCTGGTATAGCGCGACCATGGCATCATCCATGCCCTTTGCCAGCGGCAGGCTCCTGCTCATCACCGCCGCATCCGCACCCTCGGCGATGAGCCAACGCGCAGCCGGTAGTACACCGGCTTCGTCGAGCAACATGGCCAACGGCACTCCACCCCATTCACTACCGGAGACGAGGCCGTGCAGTTCGCCGCAGCTGAGTTGAGGCGGATCGGCTGCGAGCAAAGCACCACTGTTGCCCGAACACTCCAGAAACTGCAGGCGTGAGACTGTGGGATAGCGCGCCAGCGCATCCATGCTGAAAAGCAGGGGTCGCTTCACCAGGCCGTGGATCAATATGTTGTGCCGAGCCGGATCAATCTCGGGAACACCGGCATGGTGGCGTTCGAAATGCAATCCGCTGGGGGTCACGATGCCGTGAAGGTGTTCTAACGGTGAACGCGAAGCACCACTACCCGTGGTCCCGCGTTGTGAACCTATACCGATTCGCTTCACATTATCTTCGGCGGCAGACGGCGAGCCGTATTCGCTCATACCCGGGCCCGGTGAGCGCATGTGTCCAGGGCGGGCCGCGGAAGCGGGTGCAGCTTGCATCAGCACAGCGCCACCGGCAGCACCCAGCCCCGCTGTGAGAAAACTGCGCCTGCCCAGCAACCCGTTGCCGGCCGCAGGCACCAGATAATCCGGCTCACCGAGGCGGACGCGCCGTTTGCCGCTGCCGTGTTCCGGCGCAATAGTCGTATCGTGATCGGACACTGGACCTTCCCCTCCCGGTGATCTGTCATCAATGGTAGTCGCTTTTGCAACGGGCAGCACGCGGGCCCGGTTGGCCGCATTTACTTGTCCGCTTATCTGGACAATCGTAACCTTGCGCAACAACCGTGCTGGAACGCTGGATGCGCTCGTGAAGATCGAAGCAGTACTGTTTGACGCAGACGGTGTCGTACAGACACCATCAGCGGACTGGCGACCGTCGCTGGCTGAGCTTGCGGGCCATCCCGAGCGGGTCGGTGCGTTTCTTGCCGAAGTCTTCGCTGCTGAAAAACCCTGTCTGACCGGACAGGCTGAATTTTCCACCGCGCTTGCAGAAGTCCTCGCACGCTGGGGCATCGATACCCCGGTGGACGAGGTATTGGAAGTCTGGACGATGATCGAGCCGAGCGGCGAGATCATCTCGCTGATCAAATCATTGGATATCCGGTGCTGTCTTGCTACCAATCAGCAACGCCACCGCGCGCACTACATGTCCCATGAGCTGCGCTACGCCGATCTCTTCGACGATCTTTTCTATTCCTGTCATCTTGGCGTCATGAAACCGTCCGCCAGCTATTTTCTCGAAGTTGCCAGACGGCTCGAGATCCTGCCGGTGAATCTGCTTTTTCTGGACGACAACAGGACCAACGTGGAAGCCGCGCTGACCGTCGGCCTGAGCGCCGTCGTTTTCGATCAGCAGCATGGCGGGAATCGGCTGCGCGAAATATTGCAGTCGTTCGGCGTAGACTGTTAGATAGTCCTGCGGGTCATGCTCGTAACGAGCGATGAGCCCATATCAGCTGCGAGGAATCATGTACGAGATCAGAAACTATCATTTCGCACCCGAGCGTTTCGTGGACTATCGGGCCTGGGCGAAGAACCACGCGCTGCCGTATTTGAGCCGGGAACTGGATCTGGTTGGATTCTGGGTGAACACGGATGCCGACCCCGAGGTTCTCGGTGTCCAGTCCGATGAGCTGGGTACAGCGAACATCACTTGGATTATCCGCTGGGCAGATGCTGCGGAGCGCAAACGGCGCATGGCCGAAGCTTTCTCGACCGATGAATGGCAGGTGATTTTTGACCAGGTTCCCGGTGGTCTGGAAAGCTACCTGCGTCGAGAATCGAAATTCGCCGAGTCGCTGGTCTAGCGAACGAAGGTGCATGACAACGCCTGAGCTGTTTCACATCTGGGTAGATGCTGACGCCTGTCCGAATGCAGTCAAAGAGATCGTGTTCCGGGCTGCTGAGCGCCGCGAGATAGCAACGACTCTGGTCGCCAATCAGTTCATCCGGGTACCAAAATCCAAATTCATCAATTCGATCCAGGTTCCCAGTGGCTTCGACGTCGCTGACGACACTATCGTTGCGAACATGCGGTCAGGCGATCTCGTCGTTACTGCAGATATCCCGCTGGCCAGCGAGGTCATCGCCACAGGCGGAACCGCCCTGAATCCACGAGGTACTTTCTACGACCCCGAAAACATCGCCCGGCATCTTGCCCGCCGCAATCGCCTGGAGGAACTTCGTTCGACTGGAACGATTACCGGTGGTCCGCCGCCGCTGGGAAAGACCGAAATTCAGGCATTTGCCAATCAGCTGGATCGTTTCCTGACGCGGTTGGCGCAACAAACGTAGATCGCAATCCGGTTCCCGTCATCCCTGCAGCCATTGGATACCATCGACGGCGGCACCCACGCTGCTTGCAGACCGGCAGTCTTTGGGCGTATACAGATCTCCTCACTAGAACGGAATAACAAAAATGCCACGATACGTAATCGAACGAGAAATCCCGGAAATTGGCTCGGCGGAACGCGACGCTCTGCGGGATGCCTCTCAGCAGTCAAACGGCGTGCTCGCTGCGATGAAATCGGAAAACAAGAACATCCAGTGGGAACATTCCTATGTCGCTGGCGACAAGACCTTCTGCATCTATATCGCAGATGAAGAAGCGCTGATCCACGAACATGCCGAGCGCAGTGGCTTTCCCGCGACCACGATCAGCCTGGTAAAGAACATCATTGATCCCGTGACCGCCGAAGCATCGTGAACCGGCAGAATCACGCATCAGTCTGCGCAGCGCAGACACCTGGCGTGAAGCTTGCCGCAATCCTGATTGCCCTTCTCACCCTGGGGGCCTGTGCCCCGGAAGTTGGCAGCGAGGCCTGGTGTGAAGCCCTGGCCGAGAAGCCGAAAGGTGACTGGAGCATCAACGAAGCAACGGAATTCGCAAGCAGCTGCGTATTCAAGACTTACGAAGAGGACTGACGCAAATGCTCGAGATGAAACCAGCCTGTGAAAATTGCCACGGGCTGCTTGCGATCGACAGCACGGATGCGGTGATCTGCTCCTATGAGTGCACATTCTGCACGACCTGCGCGAACGATACGTTCAATGGTGTCTGTCCGAACTGCGGAGGCGGTTTTTCACCGCGGCCGGTCCGCCAGCCAGCGACCCCCGGGGAACAAACCAACGATGCGGTCTAACACCTTGTAATGATCGCTCCGCTAAATTGCGCATTTTACTATTCTCCCGGGAGTCGGTATTCCTACCTTGCGCTCAGCCAGGTTCCTGATCTCGAGGCAGAGCTTGCAGTCACGTTCGACTGGATCCCGGTGATCGGCGCCCGTATTCGCGCCATCCGGGGGGTAGATCCGTTCTCGGGGCCACCGCAATCAGGCCAATACGACTGGGACTACAGGCGCCGCGATGCGCAAGCCTGGGCAGATCTGTATGGGATTGAGTTCATCGAACCCAGCAGTCACCTCATCGATTCGCAGATGCTGGGCCGAGGCGCAGTTGCCGCAAGCCACATGGATCGCGTGCGTGACTACTCCTGGGCGCTGGCAGTAAAGGTCTATGGCAGCGGAACCTGGCCCATCGACGAGGCGGTCGTGATCGGGGTCGCTGGAGAACTGGGCTTGAGCACGGCAGAGTTCACCGAGCGCCTGCGCGATCCAGCAACAGCCGCTGAGATTGAGTCAAATTGCCAGAGCGCGGTCGGCAAAGGGGTATTCGGCACTCCCACGTTGCTCATCGACAATGAGCTTTTCTGGGGTAACGACCGTCTGCCCCTCGTCAGACACCACATCAGTAAGCTTGGCTGAATTCGCACCACACGCAGCTGAGTGAAAAGCACCAACTGGACAGTTTCACGCAATGCCGCTGTACAGGCATTTGGTATCACCGGTTTCAAAGGTTTACCATTGCTTCACTGATGTGAACGTGCCGGCTAACTGTGTTCTCGACTACCATCACCGACAGACTCGTTACTCATACCGCTGACGCGGCAGTCACAGTCGACGGAATCGTGGCTGCGATGCGGGGCTGGTTTGATCACCCGGATTTCAATCCCGAAATACCGGTGCTGTGGGATTTCAGATTTGCCGAAGTCGATCTGTCTGCCGCAGCTATCGAGCAGCTGGCCGATCGACTCCTTGACCTGACGAACGACAACCGCCCCGGGTACAAAACTGCCTGGCTTTTCGGATCGTCCATTGCAGCGCAGGTCGCTGTGGAGTTACTGGGCAGATACGACTGGCAAAACAGGGTCCGCATTTTCCAGAATGACTACGACGCCGCGGCTGCCTGGTTGACCTCGATCATCAAATAGCCAACCAAACCAATTACATCCGATAGTGCCGGTGGGAATCGACTCGCTGTTTTCCGCCGGAGGCCATCGTCACGATAGAAGTTCATGAGGATCAGACTAGATGACACAAGACAAACAAAACACCAGCCTTACAACACCCTATGGCATAGCGGCAGCCTACAGCATTGTGGTCTGGTGGATGATTGTTCTGGTCGACGGGGTGCCTGACGCCTGGGATGCGGATGTGTATTTTCCCTTTGTGTATCTGTCGCAAATTGTTGTCTGCGTCGCGCTCGGCTGGATTTTTCACCGTCATGCATGGAGTTACGGCTTGATACTTTGCTACGCACAACTCGTGCCGATACTCATTCCACCCGATGACCTCGACCTTGTGCCGCTTGCCGCCATACTACTGGCCTTTCTTGCGGTACCGATGGTAATCGCCGGTGGGCTGACCAGCTGGATAAGACGCCGGTTTTTTCTCGCGCGCGCCTGAAGCAACCAATGCCGAGGCAGATCTACCGCAACACACGCGACGATCCAACGCATGACTGAAAGCCTCGACGCCCAGCAAACGAAAGCCTATCTCCTGAGCAGGCCGGAAGCCTGGGAAGACTATCCATTTGGTCCTGACGTAGCAGTCATGAAAGTTCGCAAAAAGATGTTTGCAACGCTTGGCTATGAAGGCGATGTAGCTCGCATAAACCTCAAATGCGATCCGGAAGAGGCGCTGGCATTACGGGATATATTCGAAGCCGTCGTTCCTGGTTATCACATGAACAAGGCTCACTGGAACACGGTTATTCTCGATGGTTCTATACCAACGGGTGAAATCGAGCGCATGATTGACCGATCATACGGACTCGTCGTCAAGGGCATGCGACGGGCTGAGCGTGTTTCGCTGGAAGTGAAATACGGCAGGGAGCAGATCTACCGCTAAACCGTTAGTTGGGGGAAACCATGGAAAACGCCAGAATCTGGTATGTGAACGTATATGTACTCCGGGGGAAACACTGATGGCCGCCGCGGATCCCAGGCCAGCGGTGTGGGTAGGTCATGTCGTCATGAAAGTGCCGGATGTCATTGCCTCCCGCACTTTCTGCATCGCCATCGGCATGCGCGATGTCGTGCTGACAGACGACGGTGTCAGCGTGCTTGAACTGCGCGGTGGAACTCATCTCGTGTTGCTGCCAAGCGAAGGCCCCATTGCCGAAAACACACCGGCTCCGTTCGATCTGATGGTTGAAGACATCAGCGCAACAAGGGAACAATTCGTTGCGGCCGGATTCAATCCAGGTGAGATGCTCGAAGGCAGCGTTCATCAATCCTTCACGCTCGAAGAACCCGGCGGACATGTCTTCACCGTTAACTCCACTCATGTGACAGACCAGCCGGTTTAGGCCTTCCGATGGATGCTCCATTCGTGCCCGCAGATTTTGCAGTTCCGGAAGTCTGGGAATGCCATCGGTATCGCCTGCGAATGCTAGCAGTCGACGATGCGGAGCTGGACTACGCGGCGGTAATGGAAAGCCAGGAACGGCTTCGTGCAGCTTCCCCGAACGGCTGGCCGCGCGAAGATTTCACGCTCGAGGAGAATCGCGCGGACTTGTGCCGTCACGAACGCGAGTTTCTGGCACGCGAAGCTTTTGCCTACACCGTGATCCGACCGGACGAATCAGAAGTATTCGGCTGCGTATACCTCAACCCGCCGCAGACAGCGCAAATGGATGTTGATGTCTATCTGTGGACGCGCGACAGCCAACACAGCGCAGGTCTTACGGCTAAGCTGTATGCACAAGTGAAGGACTGGTTGGCTGACGACTGGCCATTTGAGGCCGTGAATTTCATACGCACGGAGTACTATCTCTCCAGCCATTAGCTTCCCGCTAATCCGCAGACATCTAAGGGAGAACCGCCATGGCAACCTATCTCGTCGCCCAGATCAGCATCAAAGATCGTGATACCTACGCCAGGTATGAAGCGGGTTTCATGGAGATATTTGACCGTTATCATGGCGAGCTGCTGGCTGTGGACGAGGCTGTTAAGGAGCTCGAAGGCAGTTGGGATTACACGCGAACCGTGATCCTGCAATTTCCCGATGAAGCCGCAGCCCGAGCGTGGTATGACTCGGACGATTACCAGGCATTAGCGCAACATCGATTTGCGGCATCCACCGCAAATCTTGCCATCGTGAAGGGGCTGGACTAACAGCGTCGAAAAACTCCAGAACAAATCAGGAATGAAGGGAAAAGTGCTCAACAAACCAGGAGATGTTGATCTGTCACTGCGCAGCACTGCCGCAGGAAGCAGTGGCACTGCAGCCACCCTGCTGAAGGTTCCACTGGCAGCGTTGCGCAGCGTGTGCTGGCGCGACGAGGACGATGCAGAATCTCAACTGCATCATCTTGAAGTTGAAACTAAGCACGGTCGGGTAGTCGTTTTCGATCATCGCAATGGTGAACTCTATGCTGACCCACCACGGCCGCCCGGAGTCATCGATGAGCGGCGCTGGCGCGATCTCACCGACGAGGTTGTCATTGCGTTCGACGATCGGCCAACCTTGAGTCGGATCACGCGGCTGAAAAAGCCAGACGCCTGGCGCTTCGACCTTTCAACCGGAGTGTTCTTCGTTTTCACCCTGCATCCGGACACTCCTGTAATATCATGCAACGAATTACCCAGACCTTAACGGAGACCCTCAGTGAGATATCAGATTTCCGTGCTAAAACTCCTGGCTCTCAGCGTGCTCGCAGTATTCTCGACGGCCACTTCCCACGCCGCAGCGCAGAGCGACCTGGTCGCGCCGGAAAGACTCGATGCAGAAGGTTTCAGAGAAGTACTGGTGCAGGTGGGTGAAGTCTACATCAGCGGCCAACCCAGCCCGGAAGGTTTCGAGCGTCTGCAGGCACTGGGTGTCACGACGGTCGTCAACCTGCGAACGGCGCGAGAGATGGATACCCGGGAAATTGTCCCTTTCGATGAAGCAGAGGTTCTCGCAACTCTTGGTATGAAGTACGTCCACATTCCCGCGGGCGGTCCCGACACACCCTATGCACCGGAAATGGTCGAACGATTCGCAGCGGCGCTCGCGGCAGCGGACGGCAAAGTTCTCCTTCACTGCACTGTCGCCTGGCGGGCAAGTCATCTGTGGACTGCTTATCTGACCAGATACAAGGACGTCGCGTTGGCTGATGCGGTCGCTCACAGCCGGCAGATCAATCTCGGCGAGTTGCCGCTGGAAGGTTTTCTGGGAGAACGTGTGCTTATCGAAACTGCACAGTAGCCATGGCCGCATGTTCGCACGCAGTCGCGCAAGGTGCGCCGCGCAATTCGTTTCGACGCCGATGAGCGGCGAACTCCTGTTCGAAGAAGCCCAGACGTCCGACTATCCACAGCTGCTGGCAATGAACGACGCGGCGGTGCCTGCGGTCAACCGTATTGATAGCGCGGAGTTGAGCCACCTGCACCAGCAGAGCCTCGCGTTGATCACCGCGCGCGATTCGAACGACATCGCCGGTTTCCTTCTGGCGCTGCCGGAGACGGCGGACTACCAAAGCGTCAATTTTCTGTATTTTCAATCTAACTATCCGGAGTTTGCTTACGTCGACAGGATCATCGTGAATTCAAACTATCGACGGCTCGGTGTCGGCGCGAGGTTGTACGCAAAGCTCTTCGAGATTGCTGCAGGAAAAGTTCGTGTGACTTGCGAGGTGAACCTGCAACCAGAAAATCCCGCTTCGATGGCGTTTCACGAGAACCTTGGGTTCGAGAAGGTCGGCGAACAGGATACCAGCGGCGGCTCCAAACGGGTTGCCCTGCTCTCACGAGCAGTCTGACAGTTCCATGACACCCGCCATCAAAATGCTCCAGGCTCTTGCGATCAACCATCGTATTTTGGATTACAGGATCGATCCCACAGCGTCGGACGATGAGAACAATCTCGGCATGGCCGCCGCGCGCGCGATGAGTCTGGACAATGCGCAGGTATTCAAGACGTTGATCGCTGAACTCGAAGGCGGCCGGCTCGCCTGTGCGGTGGTACCGGTTGATAGAACGCTCCGCCTGAAATCTCTTGCCGCAGCTGCTGCGGTCAAGTCTGCGAGCCTGGCGGATCGCTCCGCAGCCGAACGCGCCACGGGATATGTCACTGGTGGTATCAGCCCATTCGGCCACCGACAGACCATTCCGATTTATGTCGCGCGACAGGCACTCGACTTCGATGTGATCTACGTCAGCGCAGGCAAGCGTGGCCTGGAGCTGGCAGTGGCAACCAAAGATATGATCAGGTGTTGCGCAGCAGAAGTCTGTGATCTGGTCAGCCAGCGTGACTGACTGGTCTCGCTAGCCTCTTTTGTCGTTGGCCTCGTTGACCCGTAGCGGACGCCCGCCAACGTCGTTCCCATTCAGCTCTTCTATGGCCTTGCTTGCGGCATCATCATCGAGTTCAACGAAGCCGAAGCCGCGCGAACGACCGGATTCCCGGTCAGTAATTACTCGAGCGGAATGAACCGTTCCCACACCGGAAAACATCGATTCCAACTCGCTATCGTCGACACTCCAGGGAAGATTTCCAACATACAGTTTTTTCATACTATGACTCAGCTGACGTCTTGCGTAATTTGCTAGTAGCCGGGATGGTTAGTCGTTATTGTGAACGCCCAGCACCCCGACAGCTACAACCGGTACGAAGCTTAACCATATTTTCTTGCATATGCTAAACATAGATGACATCGCACCTGCGTTCGATGCGACCGATCAGAGCGACACCCAGCACACGTTGTCCGGATTGTTGGCAGGTGGTCCGCTCGTGTTGTACTTCTATCCAGCGGACTTCACTCCAGTGTGCACGCGGGAAGCCTGTGCGTTCCGCGACCGCTTCGAAGAATTGAACTCGCTATCGGTCCAGGTTGTTGGCGTCAGTCCGCAAAACGCGCGCAGCCATCGTCGCTTCGCCGAAGCTTTTTCTCTGCCGTTTCCACTACTGTGCGACGAAGGCAAGAAAATCATCCGCAGTTATGGCGTCGATGGCCCCCTCGGGTTCGGTGTCCGCAGAGTCACTTTTTACATCAAGAGTGATGGCAGGATTGCGAATCGAGTGGTCTCCGACTTCTTCGTGGGCAGCCACCTCGACCTGATAAAAAAGGTTCTTGCTACTTAACCATGTCGCTCACCCCGTTTCATCTCGCCATCAAAGTCGACGATCTGGCCGCCGCGAATGAATTTTACGGTGAATTGCTGGGATGCCCACGAGGTCGAAGCAGCGAGACCTGGATCGATTTCGATCTGCGCGGACACCAGCTGGTGTGTCATCTCGCACCAAGCGCGAACCGTGAGAAAAAACACTCGAATCCGGTGGACGGCGAAGATGTCCCGGTTCCTCATTTCGGAGTCGTACTGAACATGCAGGAATGGCAAGAACTTGCTGATAGACTCGTGTCTGCAGACGTGTCATTCGTGATCGAGCCTTATGTTCGCTTTGCCGGCTTGCCGGGTGAACAGGCGACGATGTTTTTTATGGATCCAAGTGGCAACGCGCTGGAGTTCAAAGCATTTAACGACATCGAACGTCAGTTGTTCGAAACCTGACAGCCGCTATGACAACCCAGACCATCGAGACATTCATCAGAGAGCTCAACAGCACCTGGCAACGAGGAGATTTCACGGCACTCGAGAACTTCTATCACGAAAATGTCGTCCTGTTGCCGCCAGATTCCGGCGAGCCCATACAAGGTCGCGCAGCAGTGATCGAGAGTTACAAAGACTTCAACGAACAGGCAATGTTGACTGATTTTCGCATTACCGGGTTGCACGCCTACCCGTTTGGTTCGACGATCGATGATCCCAATTCAACAATCCACATGGTGCACATGCGATTCGAAGTCGAGTATCAACTCGACGGGCGCAACTACTGGGACTCGGGCCTGGAAGTATATGCGGTGGTGGGCAACACAGAACCGCAGATCATCTGGCGCTCGCAGAATGTTCTGGATAATCGGACCACGGATTGACCTGGCGGGCTACAATCAGGCGAGGCCCAGCCGTCCGGCAACTGTACGAATCAGTTCCCGGACGTTGTCCGCCGCGATTCGTCCCAGTCCGATACCAACTATGATGCCGCCAACATCTACGACTACGTCCTTCAGTTCTGCGCTGCGGGCCGACTCAAAACTTTGAATCAGCTCGAGAAACAGACCGTACGCTAACATCCAGGCAAACGTTTGCCACAGCGGCTTGTCCGGGTACGCAAGGATCAGCGCGAAAGTGAGATAGACAAAGGCTGAGGCGTGCAGCAACACATCACTGATTCTGAAGATAGGATCTGGCGGACTCGGAGCCAGTGCCAGGTAAGTACACGCCAGCAACGGCAACCAGAATCCAATCAGCAGGATTAGTCGTACAACAGGCATGCTAACGGGCTTGGGATGACTCGTGGACGAAGTCGACGAGTGCTTTGACGCTATCCACGGGAGTTTCCGGAATAATGCCGTGCCCCAGGTTGAATATATGTCCCGGCCGTCCTGCGGCCTGATTGAGAACATCCTGCGCCTGCTTGTGAATCGTCGATCGGTCCGCACACAGCACAATAGGATCCAGATTACCCTGCACCGCCCGCACCCCCAATCTTTGCCAGGTATCGCCGAGCGGCACACGCCAGTCGAGTGCCATCACATCAGGTGCACAAGTCATCGTAGCGTCCAGCAGATGAGCGTTACCCGTGCCGAAGTAAATCAGCGGAACTCTGCCTTTGAGATTAGCAACGAGCTTATTCAGATGCGGTTGCACATAGCTGACAAAATCGTCTAACGAAAGACAGCCCACCCAGGTATCAAACAGCTGAATCGCATCGACGCCGCTGGCGATCTGCAATTCAAGGTAGCTGGTCACTTGAGAGACGAGTTTATCCAGCAGTTCATGCCACAAGTCTGGAGCTTCGTACATCATTTTTTTGACAAACACGTAGTTACGCGAGCCTTTACCTTCGATTGCGTACGAGGCAAGCGTGAAGGGAGCTCCCGCAAAGCCAATGAGCGCGATGTCGCCCGGGAGTCCGGAGAGAATGTTTTTGATCGTCTCAGCTATGTATGGCGTGGCTTCCTCCGCCGGGGCAACACGAAGGGCGTGGATATCGGCCGACGTACGCAGCGGGTTGTGGAACACAGGTCCTTCACCCGGAAGGTATTCCAGATTCAGGCCCATGGGCTCCATGATTGGTAACAAGTCTGCGAACATGATCGCAGCATCCACACCCAGAATACGCTGAGCATCCAGGGTGGCCTGAGCAGCTCGCTGTGGATCTTTGAAGAAGTCGAGGCTCGGCGAGTCGCCCTTGACCGCATGATATTCCGGCATGTAGCGCCCAGCCTGCCGGTTCAACCAGATGGGCGTGTAGTCGGTTGCCTCACCGGCACAGGCTTTGAGAAATATTTTTTCCTTCTCATGCTTCATGAGGCACGTTCCCGGTACAACCGGGGCAAAATCAATAGGCGCGCACCTTAGCAGACACGGCGCTGGCCACCAAGGGATACGCCCTTACCGCGCCAATTCCCTTGATGAAGAAGCTCTGGCAGGAACCAAGAGCAATACTGCGGAGTTGTTCTGAACAAGCCTGATTTGAGCTGAGCTGTTTTTCGCCATCAGGCTCCTTATCACCAGGCTTTCTATCATCACGCTTTCTATCCTCAAGCAATGCGGCGGTCGTCGCACAGACCAACGCGCCACCCACCTGCGCCTCCTGCTGCAAGCGACTGGCGAGATTCACTGGCGTGCCGATCACCGTGTAGTCGAGACGACCGGCGCCGCCCCAGTCGCCGATCGCGCAATAACCGCTGGCGACACCTGTGCGCGTGTGCAGATTCACCAGCAACCCGCGATCACGCCATCTTTGCGTTAGCGTCACTAGCATGGGTTCAAGTTTGCCGCACATGTCTAGACAAGCGCGCGCACCGTCTCGGCGATCCTGCGTTTCCGGGAAATAGACCAGCACTCCGTCGCCGAGAAGTTTGCTCAAAATACCCTGATGCGAATCGACCAACTCCGCGATGGCTGCGAAGTAGTCGTCAAGGATGTCGACGATTTCCTCAGCCGCTCGGGTTTGAACGAGTTGGGTAAATCCAACCACATCGATAAAGACTACGCTCACCCACTGATGGCGTGGCGCATGTCGCACGGCTGGCGAGTGCTCGATCAACTGGTAGAGCGGTTGCGGAAGATAGCGTCCGAGACGGGCATTGAATCGTTCGAGATTCAGCGACTCACCCACGGCTTGCAGGCGACCTGCATGCAGGCGCTGGGCCTGCCGAAAGCTCTCCATGGCGATGCCGATCATGAAGACATAAAGCAGCACCATGCTGGAGACTGTAACCAGTGGCGAAGCGGGGGTCAGTCGGGCTGGGTGCACACCACCGACGCTGAAAACTCCCAGACACAACGCCGCAGTACCCGGCAGCAGAAATCCAAGGCCTCCCTGAGCACCAGCGCCGACAAGCAGCATGAGACCGACACTGGCCATCGGCCATAACGGGAAGACGCACCAGGCCATGAGCAATCCCAGCGCCAGGCATTCGAACACGTGCGTTGCAAGCGCAATCCTGGGCGAATCGAGCAGCTTTCGTTGGACAAGCTCTATACAGATCAGCCAGACAACCGCAAATCCTGCCAGAACCCAGTAGCCATTAGCAGCACCTGACTCGATTGCGAGTTGGAGTGACAGCAACAGAAGCCCGGCATAGCCAAAGTAGCGGAAAGGGCGCGACCGCGCTCCGGGGTTGCGTAGATCCATACCGCGTAATGTGGCAGGTGTGCAAACTCAGAACAGCGCCGATCCGCGTCTTTAACTGTAGGACGTTCGCCCGATTTTCTTCTAAACGTCGCGGCCGAGGGCCGGGTCAAGATCTACCGTGTAGTCCACGCCCGCGAAGCCGAAGCCGAACAGCTTGAGAAAGTCTTCGCGGAAACCATCGAGATCGCCGAGTTCCGGTAGATTCTCCGTAGTAACAAGTGGCCAGCGGCGTCTGACCTCATCCTGAACGGCGGCACTGAGCTCGATATCGTCCAGTCGAATTCGGCCATCGTCATCGATGTTCGGCTGCGCGCCATCTGCCAGCTGAGTTGCGAACAGCCGGTGAACGTGGTCGATACATACCTCATGCACTCCCTGTTCTTTCATTACCGCGAACAGCAACGATGCATAGAGCGGCACCACTGGAATAGCGCTGGAAGCCTGGCTGACAATCGCCTTGAGAGACGCGACTGTCGCATCTCCGGAAATAGCGGCCAGCTTTTCGGTTATCGCGCGAGCCGCACGATCCAGATCTTCCTTGGCCTTGCCAAGGGTCGCGTCCCAATAGATCGGCCAGGTCAATTCGCTGCCGATATAAGTGAACGCGAGAGTGCGAAAGCCATCGGCGAGGAGATCGGCTTCCTGCAGGGCATCGATCCAGAACTCCCAGTCTTCACCACCCATCACAGCAACGGTCCCGGCAAGTTCTTCAGCAGTGGCGGGCTCCAGGTCCACTTCATGGACCTCGCCTTTAGCAACGTTGAGAGATTTGATGTGCACGGGATCCCCGAGTGGCTTGATCGCCGAGCGGTGTAAATCGCCTGTGCGCGGATGCTGCCTCACGGGGGATGCCAGTGAGTAGATCAGCAGATCGAGCCGTCCCATATCTTCCCTGATACGCTCAACGACGCGAGATCTCATCTCATCGGAGTAGGCATCACCATCGAGCGTTTTCGCATAAAGACCTTCAGCGGCTGCGGTTTCTTCGAACGCAATGTTGTTATACCAACCGGCCGTTGCCGTTTTCCTGGCAGTTGGCTGTTTCTCAAAAGAGACACCCAGCGTCGCTGCACCGCAACCAAAAGCTGCGTTGATTCTCGATGCCAGACCGTAACCACCCGAACACCCAAGCACCAGGGCATTGTCAATGGAGCTTGCGATGGCGCCCTGGTCCCGGACAGTTTCGATCTGCGAATTGACGTTGGCTGCACAACCGACAGGATGCGCAGTGGTGCAGATAAATCCGCGGATTCTCGGTTCTATGATCATGCAGTAGTTTCTGGCTGGATAAACGACGGCGCAATCATACCTTGCGCTACCGCCCAGCGCATGGCGGCCTCGATATCGATCACCCAGGGCCCATCGCGGCGAATTTCGACGCTCAGCCCATGCTCAGGACCCAGCTTGTGGTCGCGGTCACCATCCAGTGCGAGCACCCCGGGACCACGAAAAGGCACCGCCACGGCGAAGGGAATTCGCGTGACCGAGCCGGAGCAACTCGACGACGCGTTGTCCGA
>CBDUDJ010000004.1:0-15420 GCA_965365885.1 uncultured Gammaproteobacteria bacterium | reverse complement strand
TGTCATTGAGCACAATCGCGGTCATCACACACAAGTGGCCACGCCAGAAGATCCTGCGACCTCCCGCATGGGTGAGACGATCTATCGATTCGCACTTCGCGAGATGCCGGGCGCATTGCGTCGCGGCTGGCGTCTCGAGCAGGAACGATTGGAGCGTATGGGTAAGCCAGTGTTGAGTCTTGAAAACGAAGTTCTGCAATCCTGGGGGCTGACAGCTGTGATCAACATCGCACTCGTCGCCACCTTCGGCTGGATCATGCTGCCCTTCCTCGCCATCCACCACTTTTTCGCCTGGTGGCAACTGACGAGTGCCAACTACATCGAGCACTACGGGTTGCTGCGTGCCAAGCGCGACAATGGCCGCTACGAACCCTGCCAACCGCGCCACTCCTGGAACAGCAACCACATCGTCTCAAATCTGTTGAGCCTGCACCTGGAGCGGCATTCGGACCATCATGCGAACCCGACTCGCAGCTACCAGGCATTGCGCCATTTCGACGACGCACCGGAACTGCCTGGTGGTTACTCGGCGATGTTTCTCTTAGCGTATGTGCCGCCACTGTGGTTCAAAGTGATGGACCCGAAAGTCATCGAGTGGGCCGACGGCGATCTCGACCGTGTCAATGTGCTGTCTGGTAAGCGTGAGTCGATCGAGTCGACGTACATGCAACAACTGGCCGTTGCATTGACACCATCACCGTTGTAGAAGATCAACCAGTCACTGCTGGATTCTGAAGCCCCGCCGCAAGCGGGGCTTTTTTCGTTCTACTGCATTTGAATTGCGGTCTGGAATGCCGGTCTTGCCTCAATTCGAGCTACATAAGCTTTCAGGTTCACCATTTCATCGGCCACACAACCCAGTCGATTACTCATGAAGCACGCATGGCCCAGCATGATGTCCGCCGCGGAAAAGTCGCCGATCAGATAGTCTCTGCCCTCGAGCGCCTCATCGACCGGCGCCAACGCCTTGCTCAACAGACGTTGCGCTTGACCCAGTGCAGTTTCATCCCGACGCTCAGGTGGCAGGAGGATGGTTTGCACGACAATGGTGTTCACTGGCGGCATCACCATGCCTTCACAATAATGGAACCACTGTAGATATTCCGGATACTCCGCAGCGTCGACCGCCGGCTTGAGACCGCCATTTTTGTGGCGTTCTATAACGTACTCAACAATTGCGCCAGACTCATAAATGCAGACATCACCATCTTCGAGCACGGGCACGCGGCCCAGCGGATGACGCGAGCGGTGCTCGTCTGATTTCAGATCTTTTGGATGAAACGCCATCTTGTTGAGTTCATGTGGCAACTCGAGTTCTTCGAGCAACCAGACAATCCGGCCCGCCCGCGAATTGGGCGCAAAGTGCAGTTTCAGCATACTTTTTCCGTTAGCTGCGGTGAACCCTCGACTACAGGCCTGCCACCTCATCGGGCTCGTCAGTCAACAGGCTTTCCGGCGTGTCTCCCACATAGCGCAACGTGGTAAAGCCAAAGAACATCTCATGCTTTGTTTGCAGGCCAAAATGTACCGGTGATGAGGGATCCGGATTGCTTGGATTACGCTCAGAGTTGTCCATTGCCCCTTTTGCCACGAGACGGGTACCTGCGGGCAAAAACAGGGGCTCTTCGAGCTGGTAGCTGAACTGCCAGTTGAAATTATACTTAGGCACAGACAAAAGGATCTCGGAAGTGCCGTCGGGATACTCTGCGGTGTAACTCATGTATTTGCCGCGAAAGTGCATGTGCGGCGTCATGCTGTACAAATAGGCATCGCGTTTGATGAGCTGTTCACCTTCGAGTTCGTATTCCTTCGCATACGCAGGAACGAAGAAACGCCGCTGACCGGCAACCCCACCGGCCATGACATAAGCTGGAGGCTTCTCATGGATGAAGATACCAACTTCGGTTTCATCGACGGTTTCTTTGCCTGATGTGGTGTAGTGCATCTGCAACAACAGACTTGATCCCTTCTTGATCAATCGGCCACTGTTGTCTCTGAACGAATCGGGTTGCCGGCCCGGGGCAAAGCCGCCCACGCTTTCGCCTCTTGCGGCACCCGTCTGTCTGCCCCTGACGGCCTTATCTGCGGGGCTGGAAACGTAAGCAATAACGTGATGCAGGACCTCTCGATCGCCCGGAACAAATTCCATGGCTCGCACCCAGACGTCTTCATCCAGGTTGAGTTCTACCGGGACGTATCGATAGTCGACAATCCCAGTTGCGGGAATGCCTTGAGCTGCCACCTTGAAGACCAGGTCCGGCTCTCCGAGGCTGAACTTGGGATCATCAAAGGTCAGAGCCGTTAACGGGTCAGTGTCACCATCAAGTGGTGCACCCGCATCGATCCAGTGCACGAGTTTTTGTCGTTCGTCACTCGTTAATCCCGCCACACCCGCGATAGGTTTGCTGAGATGAGTATCGATCTGGCCAGGCGGCATACGCCGGGTCATGACCACTTCCCGCATCATTGCCGACCAACCTCGAACCATTGCATGGCTGGACATGGACCAGGGGCCGATCGCGCCGTCGTGATGGCAGGAAACACAGTTGTCTTTGAGAATCGGGACAATGTCTTTCGTATAAGACACCTCGTTTTGTTGATGCTGATCCTGGCTGGTAAAACTGATCACACTGCCCGGTGCAGTGGGCGTGTTTCCAGCGACAGCGTCGCCGGACAAAAATGCCGTGAGCGCTTCTTTCAGGTAAAGGTTTTTGGCTGGCTGTGAATCACTCCCATCATCGATGGGTCCCTGGAATACCACGGTCATCGTTTTCGGGTCGATCACCAGGGTTTCGGCAAGACGAGCCGCATCCAGCGATTCGGCGACCAACTGCGCTTCATCCACCAGAATTGGAAAGTCATAACCGAGTTGTTCAGCTTCTTTCGCTATGCTTGTTCGACTGTCCTGCAGCTGTGGATTAAGCATAAAAAAGACAACGTCTTGAGCCTGGAACTCATCGCGGATCTTCCGCAACGCAGGCACGCTGTTTTGCACCACAGCACTATCGTTGCCGTGGATGAACAGCACGATGGCCTTGCGATCCCCATACCAGCTGAGCTGATGCGATTTCCCCTGATGATCCAGGAGTGTGAAATCGCCGATTCTGGCAGGCCCACCAGCGGAGGAACTCAGGGCTACTAAGGCAGAAAGACAAAACAACGAAAATTTGAAAAGTTTCATAGAAATTGTACGTGATCTGAAGCAAGGTAAACTTTAGCATATTCTGAATGCCGATAGATCCCGTTCGCGGGCGGTTCATCGACATTTGACATCAACTCTACCGGTAACGTGATGCAGTTCCTGATCGATCAACTATTGGCAAAACGCTACGCTTTAGCGCTGATCACTCTGATTTTAGGGGGTGTGGTCATCTGGGGCATGCTGCACACGAGTATGGATGCCACGTCCAGTTCCATATTGAGTGAAGACGACCCTTATAGAGAGGAGGTCGAACAGGCCAAGAGGGATTTCCCCCCCAGCACCAGTGTCCTGTTCGCATTTCAGTCCGCTGATGATGTATTCAACTTTGAATCGCTTCGGGCGATGGATGATTTAACCAACCGCTACACCGAAGTCGAGTCTGCCATCTCCGTGGGATCACTGCTGAATCGGCGCCTGAATGCGGTCGACGCCGACCGCTATGACCGTGATTATCTGATTCCAGAACTGGACACGCTCACGCAGGAGGATTTGGACAGCATCAGGGATATCGCCCTGAACGATGAAGATCTCACAAAACGCCTGCTCTCCCCCGAAGGCGATATGGCCCTTGCTGTTATCAAATACAAAGCGAGCGTCGACGATCAGGACACCCGTCTCAGCATAGGCAGGTCCGTAGTAAGACTGAGGGATTCCCTGCGCGAAGACTATCCCGACGTGTCGATCTACATTCTCGGTGGTGTGTTGTTCGAACTCGATGGTTACAACGCCCAAATCAAAGACAACCAGACGTTGTTTCCACTGGTCATCACTATCTCGATCCTCCTTTTGTGGTTTTGTCTGAGATCCTTACTATTTTCCCTGTGCTTATTCACAGTTTCGTTTGCCACTGTTGGTCTGGCAATTGGAACTTTCGGCTGGGCGGACATACCGTTCAACCAGATATCCAGCCAGGGGCCTTTGGTCGTGCTGGTGATTGCCATTGCAGATGGCATCCACATTGTGTCTGTGTATGTACAAGGCCTGCACAAAAACTTGACCAGAATGGAGGCGATGCGGCAAAGCCTGGTCATCAATATTCAACCCATCAGTCTCGCCACGATCACCACGGCCATGGGGTTTCTGAGTCTGAATTACTGTTCATCGCCAGGTATTTATGGCTTCGGGAATGTCGTAGCGATCGGGGTAGTCTGGGCCTACGTAGTCACGCTGACCCTCTTACCCACTTTGATCCTCCTGTTACCCACCAAGAGAGTGCCCAAGCCGTTAGGGGTTCGCGCGTTCATCTCGCAGGTGGGCCATCTCGTTGCGCATAGAGGCAACCTCCTCTTCTGGGGAAGTGCCGTCCTGATCGTCGCCACTTTAGCCATGCTGCCGTTGAACAAACTCGACTTCAATCGATTCAGTTTCGTTGACAAGGATTCCGATTTTCATCATGTCATGAGCGCATTGGCCGAGAAAATTGGTAACGACAAGAGCCTGGTCTATAGCATTCACAGCGGTGAGTACTACGGCATTACGGATCTTGAGTTCCTGGCTCAGGTGGATGAGTTCTCGCTTTGGCTCGAGGATCAGCCCGAAGCCAGTTTCGTTACGAGCTACACTGACTTTTTGCGCAGCATGAACAAGTCAGAGCACGAAGATGATGAGGGCTATGATCCCGAAGAGTGGGACAGGCTGCCTGAGGATAAACTGCAGATCATCGATTATCTTGTGGGCTATCAGCTGATTCAGGAGATCGAGCCAAACCTGGAACCCATCTTCAATTCAGATTACTCAGCCATTCGGCTCATGATCGGCACGTCCAACCTGTCAAATCTGCAGCTCATTACTTTCAACGATCGAATTGACCAATGGATCGCCACCCATGTGAAGCCGGAATATGAGGTCATGCACGGCGACAACAGTATCCTGTTCGCGCGCCTGGACCGATCAATAACCATCGAGCTGATGCAGGGCTTCACGCTCAGTTTCATTCTCATCACGCTGACTCTCCTGATCGGTCTGAGGAGCGTGCGCTATGGCCTGTTGAGCATCATGCCCAACCTCTTTCCCGCAACGATCGTCTTCGGCTTCTGGGGTCTTTTCATGGGTGAACTCAGCCCCTACATCCTTATGTTGTTCTCGATCAGTATCGGTCTTGTGGTCGATGATTCGGTACATATCCTGAGCAAATACATCAGTGCGAAACGGGAAGGAAAAACACCGGAAGATGCAGTTCAATACTCTCTGGATAAGGCAGGATCGGCGATCACCATCACCACCGCATCACTTGCCCTGGGCACGTGCCTTCTGATCTTTTCCAACACCTTCATTTTTCAGAACGTCGCACTGCTGCTGACACCGATCATCGTCGTTGCCCTGCTCCTGGACCTGTTATTTCTGCCGTCATTGCTGGTCAAATTTGATAACTGGTCGGCACGAGAGGAGTACGTAGGCGTGAAGGCGGAAGCTTCCCATTGAGAACGAGCCAACGCATGGGAACACTCTGGGTTCTACTTCCGCTGATCGGACTCGCGTCGGCGGCGAACTGTGCTGAAGTAACCAAACCGCCGGGATTCACCGAAACCCAGGCTGCAGAGGGTAGCTCGGCTTATCAGCAGTATTGTTCGACCTGTCATGGCGAATCGCTCGAAGGTGAAGGTATCGTCCCGTCGCTGATCGGAAATCGATTCGATCAAACCTGGCGCGGCAAGTCAGCGAGTGTCCTGGCATTCCACATCCGTCGCATGCCGCCGGGAGCAGATGCACAACAGACCGGACTGGATGACGAGGCCTACACGAATATCTTCGCGTACCTCCTGAGTGCCAACGATCTTCAAGCCGGAGATGAAGAACTGCCACAGGATCCAGCGGTGCTGGAAGGTCTGACAATTCCCGCGCAGGAAGGCGCGGATTTTGATCCGGTCATTCCAGTCGTGAAGTCGGCAGCTCAGACTGCGCTCTTGAGAAACCTACCAGATGTAACCGATGAGATGCTGCAGAACCCTTCGCCAAACGACTGGCTGCATTGGGGGCGCACTTACAACGGGCAGAGTTACAGCCCATTGCAACAGATCAACAAGACAAATGTGACCGAGCTGGAACCGGCCTGGCGCACGCCACTGCTGCATGGCGCGAGCATGCCGATGCCGATCGTGCATCGGGGTGTCATGTTCATGCACACCTTTCCCGATACGGTCATTGCGATGGATGCCACGAACGGCCAGGTTTTGTGGCGGTATAAGCGCGAAGGGTTATCTCAATCGAACAAAAAGATGGGGCTTTCCCTGCATGCAGATCGGCTCTATGTCGCAACATCCGATCTGCATGTGATTGCTCTGAACGCAACGACAGGAAAACTCGTCTGGGATCACGAGCTGGACCTGGGCGGTCCCAGTAGCGAGCAGAATCCGGTTTTTGCAAGAAGTGCGCCTTTGATCGCTGGTGATGTGGTCATCCAGGGAATCATGGCGTTCAGAGTAGCCAAAGGTTCCTACATCATCGCAATCAACAGAAAGACCGGCAAAGAGGCGTGGCGATTCAACACCGTTGCCTGGCCCGGTCAACCGGGTGGCAACACCTGGAACGGATTGCCGGTCGAGCAGCGCAACGGTGGTTCGGTCTGGCAACAGGGAACCTATGATCCCGAGTTGAATCTGGTCTATTTCGGTATCGCACCTACCTACGATACTGCCCCGCTGCTGGTTCCCGCCGACGCGGCAGGCGTGACCAACGAAGCGATGTATACCAACTGTACCGTCGCGTTAAACCCCGACACAGGCGAGCTCGTCTGGTACTTCCAGCACACGCAGAATGATCAGTGGGATATGGATTGGGCTTTCGAACGCACCATTGTGGAGTTACCCACTGAGGGTGGCGGCACGAGGAAGGCGGTGATGAATGTCGGCAAGAATGTGATGCTCGATGCGCTGGATGCGGCCACAGGAGAATTCCTGTTCTCCGTGGACAGCGGTTTGCAGAATGTGATTACGGCTGTGGATCCAAGAACCGGTGCGAAAACCATCGATCCTGCGAAAATGCCGAACACCGAAACCTCGGTGGACATCTGCCCGGTGCCATTCGGCGCGAGGTCCTGGCCGCAGACCTCCTACAGTCCCGACACGAACTACGTGTACGTACCAATCACTGAATCGTGTTTCCAGATGAGTAAAACGGGACAAGGCGGCTGGCTACTGACGACGGGCGTCGACTTCGGCGCCGCACCACAGCCGGATCTGGACGACGGCATGATGGGGCGTGTGCAGGCCATTGATGTCGCAAACCAGAAGCTTGCCTGGAATACCGATCAGGTTACGCCACCATCCACCGGGATTTTATCGACAGCCGGGGGACTGATCTTCTCCGGTAGCGTTGACAAGACACTCAACGCCTTGGATGACGCGACCGGCGAACTTTTGTGGCAAGCGCCGCTCGACGATATTCCCAGTTCGAGTCTGATCACCTACAAGGTCGGCGATACGCAGTATGTGGCCGTCGTAGTTGGGATGACCAACAACCACGTGCGCGACATCACCAGGCATTACAGAGAGTGGAGTTCCACCACCGGCGCACCAGGAGATCAAGGCGGAGCTTCGATCTGGACATTCGCGCTGCCGTAACCCAGCGGGATCAGCATGCGTTTTCCAATACGCGGTTAGTCTGTCCCCGCGAGTTCGGGTTCTTGCGCCGCTTTTCTCTCAGCGACTTCGTCATCGCTCAGAAAGCGCATCAGTATCGCCCCGAACAGCATCTCATCCCAGGATTGCTCACCCCAGGTCAAGTCAATTGTAGGGTCCGGATTGGCTAAATTCTGCACTGAATTATCCCACCAGAAGGTCTGAACTATTTTTGTTCCTGCGGGGACGTATTTTGGTTGCTTCAGCTCGTAGGTCGTCTGCCAGTTGAAATCGAAATTGGGAACCGACAGCACCAGCTCTTCAGTTCCGTCCGGATAAACGAAGCTGAATTCGGAAGCCTTGCCGCGAAAGTGCGCATGCGGCATGAGGTTGTAGACGAGGGCATCCTTGGGAACCTGCCATTCGGCGAAATCTTTGTGCGACTTGGTATGAGCCGGAATGTTGATTTTGGTATTTGCCACAAACATGGAAAATACCTGATGTTCTGGTGGCTCGTCATAAACCCAGACACCCAGTTTGGATTCGTCCACCACGGCTTTTCCCGTCGCTGTGTAGTGCATCTGGAACTCCAGGGTTGCGCCTGCAGGGAGAAATATTCCGGTGTCTTGCGGGAACGCCTGACTGCTTATGCCGGGTGCATAACCTCGCAGTCCCGCCTGGCCTTGCCGTTTCAACCGGCCTATACGCGGACCTTCGGTTTCCAGTTCCCCGAACGTGGTAATCACATGGTGCAGTACCGCACGTTCGCCAGGGAGAATTTCAGCAGCTTTCACCCAGACGTCCTTGCCGATTGTGTTTTTGACGAAGTGGTACTGGTAGTCGATGACACCGGTTGCGGGAATTTCCATCGGTGGAATATCGACTATGAAGTCCGGGGTACCCAATTCATCCGCGGTCGTCCAATCCGACCAAACGCGATCGTATTCGACTAGTGGATCAGGGCCTTCGCCGCGCGGCGCTCCCGCCTCGATCCAGTGGACGAGCGTGCTGGTCTGCACCGGGGTCAGCGACCGATCGTTGGCGAAATGACCAACTGTGGGGTCGGCGTGCCAGGGCGGCATTCGCTTCGTGCGCACCACTTCCCTGATCATCAGGGAAAACCCCTGAACCATATTGTGGTCGGTCATGGCCCATGGACCGATGCCGCCCTCGCGGTGACAGGCAACACAATTCTCGATGAGTAATGGCGCAATTTCGTCCGAGTACGAAATTGACGCATGCTGAGCGCGAGTGCGTTGCGATGGAAAATTGATCAGGCAGCCTAATGCGTCCACGCTGCTGACTTGCACGGCGTCCCCGGCCAGCATGTCATCGAGCGCATTCTTTAAATAGTGTTCCCCGGCTGCCGCTCGCTGAGTCTCATATCCGAGGCGATCGTCCAACGCGCCCTTGTAGGTTACCGTCCAGGTTTTTGGATCCAGCACAAACACTTCGCCTGTGCGCACGAGACCCAGGGATTCGCCGATGATCTGGGTATCGTCAATGAGCACCGGAATGTTGTATTCGAACTCGGCAGCTTCCTCGGAGATACTCGCCCGGTTGTCCTGCAGATTTGAATTCAGCATCAGAAACTGCACACCTTTATCTGCGTACTCGTCCCGCAGTTCTTTGAAACGGGGAAGTGCGTTCCTGACGATCGGGCAACCGTTACCCTGGATCAATACCGCAATTGCTTTGGCATCGCTGTAATAGTAGAGCTCGTGAGAGACTCCCCGATGGTCGAGCAGGCGAAAATTTTCCACGTGATCCTGTGGTGCCAGACCCCACGCGTTTATGGCAAATATGCCACCGAGAATCAGGAAAACAGAGCGAATCATTGGATATCTCCCACATAGCAATGAGCGAAGCAGCAGTCGGCATCGCGAATAAGTACGAAAACCATTCGACTTAATAACATCAGGCTACAGTGGGCTATACGCACTTCTACCTATGTGGGTCTGGCTATGTGGGTTTGGCATCCCTGCTCCGGCAGGGGCACTATGATGACGGCAGGAAAAAACAGCTTGGGAGGCTATGCTGGAAGATATTTTCAAGGGTTTGTATGGTAGACGGCTTCGCCCCGGCTGTGGGGTTACACATACCGTGAGAATTGCATGAACATAACGCTGGGTATTGGCCAGTACACAGAAGGTCTGACCGGTGAAAAACTGGTGGAGGCTGCCCAACGACTCGAAGAGCTTGGTTACGACAGTCTCTGGCTTCCGGAAATCAGCGGCAGAGAACCTTTCGCTACGTGTGGATATCTGCTGGCCCGAACACAACGTCTTCGCGTCTGCGCAGGGATCGCCAATATCTACGTCCGCGATGCTAATGCCGCTGCGCAAGGCCGTCGAACGTTGGAGGAGTTCGCTCCCGGACGATTCTCGCTGGGGTTGGGCGTGTCGCACCCCGCTCTGGTAGAGCCGCGCGGCCACACATGGCAACCACCAGCGCGCGCCATGGCCGAATATTTACGTCAGCTGGCCGAGGCACCCCTGTCGAACCCCGCGCCGAAGGCCGAAGCACCGTTGTTGATCGCAGCGCACGGTCCGAAATTATTGGAAATTGCCGCCAGCAGAGCGGACGGTGCGTTGATGTACATGCAATCTGTCTCCGCCATCGCCGCAGCCCGCCAGATAATCGGTCCTGACAAGCAACTGCACGCGACCGTTCGCTGCGTGTACCACGACGACCGCACAGTCGCGCGTGATATTGCCCGCAAGGCGTTAGCCTTCTACATCAATCTGCCCGCCTACCACCGCGCCTGGCTGACCGCTGGATTTAATGAGTCCGACTGGGCAGGTGGCGGCAGCGATCGGCTCATCGATACTGTGTGCGCCTGTGGCGGTTTGGAGGTCATTCGTGGCTACATCGCAGCGGTATCTGAAGCAGGTGCGTCACACATCATTCTCGGGCCACTGGATCCTGAAGAGCCCTATGACGGCGTGAGTGCTGCACCTCTGCAGTGGGACTGGCGCGTGCTGGAAGCTCTAGCGGGTTAGAGCCGCCGCCCCCAGCACTTCCGGCAACGCCGTGCCCTCCGCTGATGCCGGTGGTGACATACCCAGCAGCGCAGCCAGCGTAGGCGCTACATCTGCAGGCTGGATCAGCCTGTGCACTTTCTGGCCCGGGATCCGCCCACCGGCAAAAATTACCGGGACGTGGGTGTCGTAGCTCCACGGCGAGCCGTGCATTGCTGCGACGGGACCACGGTCGAAGTTGAACCAGTAAGGCGCCTGCACGACGTAGATGTCACCGGAACGTTGCGGATGATAGGTATTGCGGATCTGCCGCAGCAGATTGGAGTCCGGCAGAGACACCAGGCCTTCCGCAGTGGTTGCCAGAGCGATTCCGGCTTCTCTGGTCAGTGCCAGGGCGAGTGCATTCCGAACCAAAGAGGGGTTACCCCCGGCTTCCGCGACCTTCTGGTTGTCGAGGTACAGATAAGGTCGATAGTAAAATCGCACCACCTCCTGATAACCGAATTCGGCCTGGCCAATTCGATTCGCGGCGTCGACAACAGTGTCAGGATAAAGCCGGCCGGCGTTGGCATAACCCAGTTCCTTCACATACTCCGGTATCTCCGCCATACCATGATCTGCAGAGAGGACGATGATGGCATTGTCCAAGCCAATTCGTTTGTCGATGAAGCTGAAGAGTTCTGCAAGGGTACGGTCGAGCTGGAGCATCGCGTCTTCGTTTTCCAGACTCGAAGGTCCAAAAAAGTGATTGATGGCATCAATGGAAGAAAAGCTGACAGATAGATAGTCGGGTACTTCATCCTCACCCAGTCGCTCGTTTTCTATGAGGTGTCTCGCGAAATCTGCAAGCAATCGATCGCCCATGGGACTTGCGATAACTTGAGTCGGCAGAAAGCCGCTATCAGTGGTACCGAATTGGTGTGGGAAGGTTTTTCCGAAACCTTTGAGATCTGTCTCGTACGGGCGATCATCCTGCTGGCCAAGCAGGTAGTCGTCCTGGTCATCAAGCAGCAACTTCCAATATTTGCCCGCATAAGATTCAGCTTTACGAATGTTGTTCCAGCGTTGAACCCAGTCTGGATACGCATCGTAATAATAGGTAGACGTGACGAAGTCACCGCTGTCGCTGGAAAACCACAGCGCCTTGCCCGTGTGGCCTGCCATGGCGACTGCGCTGCGATCTTTCCCGGAAATACCAAACACCCTGGCGCGGCCGGCGGTATGAATGGACAGCTTGTCACTGAGCGTTTCCGTCAGCAGCGAAGCAGGGGAGCGTCCCTGGGTACGCGCCAGCCGCTGCGCAGGATCCACCTGCTCACCACTGGTCATCTCCGCTCGACTCGGCAGAATGGGGTGATCAGGGTCCTCGATGTTATAGGCCAGTTCCCCAGCGTCGGAGTCGTACCAGACGTTGCCGAGCATCCCATGGGTGGAAGGCTGAGCACCCGTCGCCAGAGTTGCGTGACCCACAATGGTTTCGGTGTTGGCGTGTTGGTAATGGGCGTTGCTGTAGACCGTGCCGTGCTCAAGCAGATAGCGAAATCCACCGCTGCCGAATCGATCGGCGTATCTGGTCAGAAGATCCGCGCGCAGGCCGTCTACCGTCAGCTGTAATACAAGTCGTTGCTCAGACTGACCAGCGGCAGGGGTGGCAAGGCTGAGCGATAGCGCGAAACAGATCAGTAATACGCTCGACCGAGAGCCAGATCGCATCCATGTCGATCGATTGTCTTCCGGAAATTCCATTCTCCACCTCTCGGACCGTTGAGAGTCAGTATACAATCGACTCGAAATCAGGGAAGGTGCCGTGCCAGGAAAATCGATGTGTTTGCAACTTCTGCTCAGCTTCGCCGTTGGCCTGAGCGTCGCCATCGTACCCCAGCTAGCAGCCAGCGAAGCTGCTCACTGGACCTACTCCGGAGAACAGGGTCCAGCGCATTGGGCGGAGTTGTCCTCGGACTACGTAGCCTGCGGGATCGGCGTGCATCAGTCACCGGTTGATATTGGCAAGCCAGTCGTCGCGGCGCTCCAGCCCCTGCGTTACGAATACGGATCACACGGCAAGGCGATCGTGAATAATGGGCACACATTACAGATAAACGCCGAACCTGGTAGCCGATTGCTCGCTGAAGGGGACTCCTTCGATCTATTGCAGCTGCATTTTCACAGCCCGTCTGAGCATCGGATCAAGGGCGAGTCATTCCTCATGGAAGGCCACTTCGTGCATCAGAATAGCCGGGGCGAGTTGGCCGTGGTGGCAGTTCTTTATAAAGAAGGTCCGCGAAACGAACTACTGGAGCAACTCGGCAACCTCGCACCCGAGCAGATTGGCTCAGTCGAGAAGCTTGCGTTGGACTTCAGCGAAATTCCAGATCGCACCGATCCCGGCGCCTATTATCGTTACACCGGTTCGCTCACCACCCCGCCATGCACAGAGAACGTTCGCTGGTTTGTAATGAAATCCATTCATACCGTAGCGATCGAGCAGCGCAATCGGTTCGTCGAATTGATTGGGGAAGATGCCCGTGACATACAACCGCTCAATGCGCGCATTGTGCTCGAGCGTTAGCAAAACAGGTCGACGGGAAATTCAATCCACCGGTATGCTTTTTGCCAATCGTGCCGCTGCTTCGGGCAGATTGGAAATCCCTCCATAGGGAGTGTCGCGAGTGGGTTCGCGATTGGGATACTTCTCGAGCATCTTTTCGTGACCTGTTTTCATGTGATCAAACGCCGCCCAGGCCCACAGGTAAGGCGGCATATCCGGATGTTCTTCGCGGGTATCTTTGTACAAATCATGAAACACATTACCCACCAACCCTGGCCGATCGCCGATCCATACCCGTTTGAATTGCTGCTTTATGGTCGCGGCTAAAAGATTTCCAGTATAGACATGATAAAAATCTCGACGAGAGTGACCATCCCCATTAAAGAGGAGTGCCGTTTGGTCCACGCCATCGATCACGCGATCCGTCGGTATCTCGTCCATAGCGCTCGCCAAACGTGCAAACGTCGTAAACAGATCGTGTGCAGTCACGATATCGCCGACGAAAGCATTCTCCCCAACTACGCCAGGCCACCAGGCGAACGCCGGGACGCGAATACCACCTTCCAGGTAATCACCCTTGCCACCACGAAAAGTTCCTTCGTGCGGGCCCATCGGCGCAAGTTCATGCATCGGCCCGTTGTCTGCCATAGCTATAACCAGCGTGTTCTCGGAGATGCCGCCGGCCTTGATCGTCTCCATGACCTCACCGATATCCCGATCGAGTTCCACTACGCTCTGGGCAAACCAGGTGCTCGCACTGGTGGTTAATTCTTCAGGCCTGCGCGCCGCGTCGTAAACGTGGGGCCAGTAAGCAAGATAGAAAGGCTTGTCACCGTCGGCGTTTTCTTCAATGTACTCGATGACCTGACGCTGATTGTCGCGCATTAACTTCTTGTACTCGCCTAGTGAATTACCTGTGTAGACACGGGCAGGTTCACCCTTTCGGCCTTCGAGTTGATTGACAAATCCGAGTGGACGAAAGGCGTTGTCCAGGGCATAGCGTTTGTCAAATTGTTCCGGGAACAAACCTTGCACCGCGCCTGCAGCGGCCATCTGCTTGTGCCAAGTCATGAAGGGAAATTGGTTGTAGATGGAGAAGTTGGCGTAGTCGAACCCCTGGTTGTTCAGATAACTCTGCTCGATGTCCCCTTGATGGCCCTTGCCGACAAATGCCGTTCGATAGCCTGCCTTCGACAATACTTCCGCTATGGTGACCTCATCCTCATGCAGTCCGATGCCATCGGCCGGGAAGCCCACCTTGTACATTCCGCTGCGCACTGCCAGGCGACCTGTGAGGACGGCCGCCCGCGTTGGTGTGCAGGAAGGCTCTGTGTACATCCGCGTAAAGCTGGCGCCTTGCTGGCGAGTTGATTAATGTGCGGCGTATCGTAGCCATACACATTATTCAAAATGGGATCGCCCACTTCGCCTAAGCTGTGATCGTCCCACATGATGTGAATGATATTCGGCGGTTTCCCGAACTTCGCCCGCATCGCATCGAGTCGTTCCTGAATGGCGGCGTCTTCCGCTGCCCACACCTCGCCGTGCTGTTCTTGCAGCTTGGTATATTCGGCGTCATAGACGATTCCAGCGCCCTGTTTCGACAACGCACTGGCGCTGGAGAACGACAGGACTACGGCCAATGCGGTGAACACACCGGCTCTGCATAGCATAGAATTCATGTGGCGTTTCCTTGGATTTGGTGTCTTGCGGCTATCAATCTACGGCTGAAAGGCAGCCAGCATCTCAGTGATGTCGTTGTATTCACGAACGTGAGATACCTTGTTTTGATCATCAAAACGCACTACGTGCACGCAGGGCATTGTGTATCGTTTGCCTGTGCTTTTAACGAGCGTGTCTTCCTCTATCCCGATTGCTGAAACGATCGGCCCATCCGCAATCATGTCAGTGAAGTGCAACGGCTTCATTTCAAGAGCTTCCATTATTGCCTGGAGGTAGGTACCCATGCCGCTTGCACCGGTGTACACACCGCCAAAAGGAATTATGTCGGGCAGCGGATTTTCCCAAACGGTTGCATCCGTTATGTATTTTTCAACGGCGGTTGGAAAGTCGGTCAGCAGCAGGTCATAAAATTCGAGCGTGCGTTCAACATTGGTAGTCATGGGAAGTTTC
>CBDUDJ010000003.1:0-16822 GCA_965365885.1 uncultured Gammaproteobacteria bacterium | reverse complement strand
CTCTTCCCCAATGCTCAGCAAAGTACCACTGACATTTGCAATGGAGCCGGAACCGGCGACAATTACGCCTCGCAACTCGGGTTGCGCGTCTGCATTGAGCGCCAGCTCAGCACCCGCGACATTCGCACCGATCGCAGGACGCGAAAACGGATTTACCGGTTCTGCGGCTACCCAGGCGCTCGACAGCGCGAGTGCAAACCCAATCAGGAATGTCGATATTTTTTGCATCAGCTGCTCGTCACTCGATAGGCTGCAATCAGGAGTCTGGTTGTCAATCGGGGATCCTTTGGATCGGCTTCGGCGACGTTGAGCTGAAACTCCTTGATCACAACGAACCCGAGCTCAGCGGAAACATCCGCCAGCCAGTCGAGCAGATCAAAGTAGTCGCCGGAAAGCTCTACCCGGAAGAGCACCTCACGATACATCTCGACCGACTCGCCGATTGTGGGTTCCACGCCGACGAGCAGAATATCGTTGCGCCATGAAATACTCTGGAGACGACCGATAATGAAGGCCTCCATCTGGCGCAGCGGCAGGTTCGCCATATCGCCCTGCAGGCGATGGCGCAGCGTCTTCAGTTCGTCACCCAGCCGCACAACCTCTGTCTCAGAACTCGCTTCGTCGAGGGTCATCTGCATCATCACATTGCGATTTTCCAGGAGTGATCGCAGTTCCTGAGTTTTCGGCATGAAGCCATATATAACGAGCGCGGCGAGTACAACAATCGTCGCGCTGAGTCCGACGAGCGCTATCTGCCGGTTGTCGAGCTTGTTGAGCAGGTCCTGCATCAGCTTCTTCCAAGCTCGGTTTTCAACACGATGGCAAGATCAAAATCCACCGCTTCCAGTTCCTGGTCGCGACCGCCACGGCGTGTGGTCTTCTGAACTCGCACATCTTCTATATCGGGTTGATTCAACAGACGTTGCGCAAATTCAGACAGCGTGGAGTGATCGCGGGCCTGCCCCCGAATGGTCATGTGGGTCATCGACTGCCAGTTTTCGGGGTTACCCGTGTGCTTGACGATCACAAAGTATCCAGGCTGATTGGCCGCGGTTTCCTTCTCCGTAACCACATCGGCGCGAGACAAGCGCCAATTGATAAACCACACCTCGTTGTGCCGCATCGACGCCTGCACCGACTCCATCATCTTCTTGGCGGGCATTCCGCTGCGCAGGCTCTCCAACAACTGCCACTGTTGATTGAGCTGCTTTTTTTCAATATTCAGTGTCGCAATCAATTCACCCTGGCGCGACGACACTGCCTGTTGCTGGCGGAGCATCGCCACTTCGTTCTCGACGATCCTGAGCCATTGGTTCAGCCCACCATATGCAGCAAATCCCAGTACCAGCACTGTTCCCAGCGCGATCGAACCCATACGCAGCATTCGCATTCGAGCAAGTCGCAAGTGATAACTCTGCGGAATGAGATTGAACTCACGCATTGTCCATGAATCTCCGCAGGGCTAGTCCGGTGGCCACCGTGAGTTCGGGAGCGGAATCAGTATCAATCTGCTGCTCGGCCGACTTTCCCATGGGTGGGAACAACGCCAGCGGACTTGGCACAGTCGCAACAGTCGTATCCGTGAGCGACGCAAGCAGCTGCGCCGCACCTGGCCAGCGCGCCAGGCTGCCAAGCAGAAAAACCTGGTTGTCTCGAACACCACGGGATTCGGATTGTGCAAACATCAAGCCGCGTTGAATTTCCTCAACGAGCCGGGCGATTTGCGGCTTGATGATCTCGCGAAGAGCTTCGGCATGGCGCGCCTGCGCCGGATCGGGATCTGCTGCTGCGGGATCGAGATTGATTCTCGTGACAAGATCGATGGCAAGCGTGCGCGACATGTCGAGTGCATCGCAGATTCTCTGCAGCACGACCTCCTCGCCGAAGTCAACTTCGTCATCTGCCAGAAGTCGGTCATCGGAGAGCAGAGTCAGAAAACTTTTTTCCCGTCCGCAATTTACCACCATTGTATTTTGCGGCTGGTCAACACGTTGTATGGCTGCAATAAGCCTGCGGATTGCTATAGGGCCGATCTCGAGCGCACCGACGCGTAAGCCTGATTTACGCAGGAGTTCGAGAAAGTTCACCACCGTTTCTTCACGGCAGATCGCAACCAGCGCGAGCTTCTGCTTTCCTTCGTAGAGTGTCTGAACCGGCATGTAGTCGATCACAAACTCGGCGATGTCATCGCCAATTCGATCCTGCATGAGTTTTGCTATGGCGGCATCGTCTGAGTACTTACCCGAAGTCTGATAGGAGATAGGCATGACCCGAGTATGTGTGGCGGGCATCGCGGCTACGACGTTGTGACCCTGGAACCGGCCTTGCTTCAAGCCATGCTTGACGATTTCTACAAACTTCTTGGGATTGCCCAGCAAATCACCGATGTCAACACCATGCAGGACAGAGGCATGGGCAATCACCTCGAGGGATTCACCAGTGCGGCGCAACTGAATCATGTGGAGCTCTTCGAGAGAGAGCTCCAGACCAATTTCTCCATTTTCACTATCGCGAATCGGATGACTCAACGCACGATCGAACATCGGCATGCGAACTAAATCCATGTAGCCAGATAAGCACAATGCTCGCAAAACGTGACGACTATCACGTTGATCCAATTCATGTTTTACAGACCAAGCTGTTAACCGGGTTAATAGTACCGGGTATTAGCCTTTAGCCTTTTCGAGGCGTTCGGCATTCCGCCTGATCGATCTGCTCAGCGAAGCAGGCGCACGGTTCAGCAGGCGCGCCACCTCGCAGAGACTTGCCACACCACTACGAACAGCTTGGCTGCCTATCCAGCAGCGAACGATCGTCAGCTCTCGCTTCGTACTAGAACCCTGTAATTCCTTCACGGATACGTCGAAACGATCGGCAGCCGTGGCTATAAGCTCACCAACGTTCGCCCATGCGTAAGTCTGGGGAACTCTAGACTCGTCGTCGATATTACGCGCCTGATATCTTCGGTTTTCGAGGCATTCCAAAGGATCGAAGTCTTCCAATTGCGTACGCACAAAATCGAGTAGAGCTGCCGGATTACCGTTGAAACACGCTAGGCCACACGTAGTGGTCAACCAATCAATGTCTGAGAGCCCGAGGTATGTCTGCAGGCTGCTCCAGCGGTAATCCTCCACCTGTGCAACGAGATTTCCGGCAACAGGATTTCGATGGATGTACCGAAGCAACTGCAACAGATAGCTGTCTGAATTCACATGCCTTGATTTATAGCGACCCTGAAACAGGTGCCCTACCAGATCATGCCGATAATTGAAATATTTCGCATACATCATCGCGAAATAGTGGACCATTCGATACACCGGTATTTCGTTCACGCGTACCAGTAGATGGATATGGTTGGACATCCAGCAGAACGCGTGAACTTCACTCTCGTAGCGCTCGAGACTTTTACCAACGAGGTGATTCAGCTGCTGTCTGTCGCGGTCATCTTCAAAGATTTTCTGTTGGTTATAAAGCTAATAGCTAATACCCGGTACTAGTCGCAGGTGATTTCGACGTTGTCGATGTAGAGTTCATCGCTGCCGCCTAGTGACGAGGAGGTCAGGAAGCGGATTCGTGTATTGGACGCCATCGAGCTGCTGATGTCGTAACTCGTCGACTGATAACTGCTTTCATCGGCGGGCCCCGAAAGGCGATCGAATTCAGCCCAGGAGCTACCGCCATTGGCGGAGACATCGACCGTGACATAATCATCGGAGTTGTCGAAACTCTCCCGCCGATAATCAAAACTCAATGTCGAGCCTGCGCATGCTGATAAATCTGCTTCGCGCTTCACGCCCTCTCCCCCGCCATCGTTGTCCCGTACTCGAAGTTGGAATTCGCTCACGTCTTCTGTGACCACCTCATCTCCCGATGAAGGACCATTGCTTTCGTTAATTTCCAGCCAGTTCGTAGCCCAGGTCAACGTGCCATCGTTGCCTGCGTAGCTTCCTTCGTTGTTGAATTGATCCAGGTAGTTACCGCCCGTGGCTCCCCCACCACCTTCGGCAAACAAAGCGGAAACTTCCGTCGCACTCAGGGCGCGATCGTAGAGCCGTACGTCATCGAGCACACCGTCAAAAAACCGTTCGGCTGTGCCGTTCGCGCCTAAGGCAACCGGAACTGCGGGATTCACATCCACTGCTCCGCCTGCGGCGTGAGAGCCATTGGCGACCTCGCCTCCGTCAAGATAAAGCTTCATGTCGCCGGAGGCGCTATCGTAAGTCGCAACTGCAAAGTACCAGCCGCCGGGCGTCAGATTTTCGCTGGAGTCGGCGAAAGTGGTGGTAGTGCCGCCCGCTTTGACGCGCATTCGCAGAAAACGATTGCTGCCAGAATCCGTCGTGCTGAGCTGCCACCAGGCGTCACTCGCGCTTGTGCCATTCGCCTTGGATACGATCCGCCCGTCCGCGGTCGAGATCGTCTCTGCGTTGAACCAGGCCATCATCGTGAGGCCGCTGCCGGTGACATCGAATGTGCCTACATCGACACGATCGTTGTCGCCATCAAAATCGAGCCCGCCGTCGAGTTTCCCGGCAACCCAGACAGGGTCATTCACCAGGGTGCCGTCGTGCCCACCTGCAGAGTCAATGGCAGTCGGGCCTGCCCCATCGTCCAGTTTCCAATGGGCAAGCGGGTTCGCACCGGCTGCAACCGTGCCGCTGCCAGCACCGACGTGGACCGAGGACAGTTTTTCCGCTGGATTGACGAATAAGGCGCCGCCATCGAAGATCAACGTGGCAGTGTCAGTGACTGGGTCGTATTCGACAAGATCGCCAGCTTGAAAGGTCACTCCTCCCAGATTTACGTTGGGGTCGCCTTTAGCGGCGATGACCAGATGATCATCCCCCAACACCTGCACCGCGGTGATATCCACGTCCAGCGTGGTCGGACCGCCATCGAAGAACAGAGTCGCCGTATCGCTCCATGGGTCGTATTCGACGAGATCTCTATCGGTGAAACTCAAGCCACCGAGGATGGCAGGGCTGTCGGTCGCCAGTACGAAGTGGCCATTGTCGAGCACATGGACGGCGCTGATTTTCTCGAGCGGGTCGGTAAACCTTGTGTTGCCATCGAATATCAGCGTTGCATCATCCGCGACAGGATCGTAGTCCACGAGATCTCCCGCCTGAAAAGTCACTCCCCCCAGTGTCGCATTGGGGTCACCTTTAGCGGCCAGCACAAGGTGACCATTCGCGAGGACATGTGTCGCCCTGATCTCAACGTTCAGAGTCGTCAGTCCGCCGTCAAAAAACAGCGTTGCAGCATCGGTTCCGGGGTCATACTCGGCTAGATCATTATCAGCGAAACTCAAGCCACCGAGGACTGCAGCTGTGTCCGTAGAGAGAATCAGGGATTCGCCGCCGCCAGCCCCGCAGACGGAACCACACTCACAGGCAAAAACTACGGTCAATTTCGGAGCATTCAGCGGATCAGCAGTTTCGCGTGATGCGAACATGGCCTTGTCCACCGATGCATCGCCTTTCAGCAACACGCCATGGTTTGGAACGTCTGAGTTCACCCACGCCTGGACCAGGCTTGCAATCTCCCAGCCCACCCACTGACCCGCCGTCGCAGCCGAAACAGCCACCTCAGCGTAAGGCCCTGGTTGAAAGTCACCGCCAGCCGAGCTCCAATTATTGGTGCCGTCGTAGGTGTACCACGTGGCGCCGTCGGCCTGGCCACCACCGAATTTGCTACCTTCCACCCAGCCCCGCGTCAGGCGATGCACGCCGACGACTCCAGGCGCATTGACGGACCAATTTTTGAGTTCCAACGTGGCCGATATGATGCGCACCCCAGTGGGAATAGCGGCAAGGTCAAACTGAATGACCGGGCGCTGTATCCAACTGGCAGTATTGACCTGGACATAGTCTGACGCACCGTAATTCCGGCTCGAGTAAAAATCATCGAGCATGGCATCACGACCCGGATCAGCGCTGATCTGGAACTGCCTGGCCTGTGGTGGTCGAAAGGCTTGCACGTTGGTGAAGCGAGTCTTGTGAGTGATGCCGTTAGCGAGCCGACTTTTGACCGCGACAACGACAGGGGATCCGTTATTCGGTGTAAACGACGCATCATAGCTATGGTCGCCAAATGTCGTTACCGGCACACCCGTGTAGGCACTGCAGGACGTATTCTGAGCCAGCTGCCAACTCGCATGCACCCGTCCGGCTTCGGTGACATATTCGAGTTCGAGCCGTTCCGCATCATTCGAGAACAACCGCTGGCCCATGCTGCCTTCGTTGACCAGTAAGTAAGCTACGCTTGCGGCCACCAACAGCACGAGGACCACAGTCATCAACGCAAAGCCGTGTTGCACGGTCCTCACTGGAAGCCTCCGACTCGGGCGATGCTGTGTAACCGGATCTGAGCGCCAGCCGGGTTGGTGGATTCCAGCACAATGTCGACCGTTACACTTCCACCGGGAGGTGCCGGTACCCGCTTCACGCGAAACCGCGTCACGTTCTCGGCAATCACCGACTCGATGAAGTCGAGCCCGTTGACCACGGAATCGCCGTTGACGTCATAAGGCACCGGCTGTCGCTCAATCAGTTCGCCAGCCTGCAGACGGAAAACCAACGGATCAAACCAGTCTTCGTTGCTGACCCCATCCTCGTCGTCGTCCCTGATCAGGCCTTCGTCGATATTGCCATCGAGATCGTCATCAACACCGGCGACACCGGGAGCGACGTCCTTGTTCATATCCTGATGGATGTCTTCGTCCACCGCGCCGTCACCATCCGCATCGCCGCCGCCAAGGCTATCTTCAGCGATCAGGCCGTCTTCGTCGTTGTCCCTCTCAGGGTTTGGACCCGTGCTGACATCAACCAGACCGTCTCCGTCATCGTCGATTCCAAGTATGCCCGGCGCTGCATCTTGAGTATTGTCGTGAGGCAGATCCTCATCGATTCGTTCAGCTTCATCGGGATCTCTGCTCGAGTTACCGTTTGTATCCAGGTAATCACGGTCGTTGTTGGCATCGGCCCAGCCGTCAGCATCCAGATCGACATTAGCCGGAAGGGTCACCGCCAATACTGCGGTCGCCAGCAGACTGCCAGACTCCGGCGTGCTTGCAGGAACAGTTTGTACTCGCACGTGTTCGCGCCAGCCGGTGGCGGGATTGTCGGCCAGCGGTAATAGCAGGTGTTTGGATTCACGCACGGCACTCAACATCCGATCCATGGCGAAATGACCATCCCGCAACAGCTCAGCACGACCGATACTCTCGGTCTGGCTGTCCAGCACACGGCCCATGGCACCGGACAGACTCAGGAGCAATAAAGCGCCCACGGCGACCGAAATCAGGATTTCCAGAACCGTCAAACCGGACTGTCGATGTGGCAACTTCATAGTCCGAATACCAGCGTCTCAAAAGACTGGACTGTGTTCTCGACGACGACTCGCACCCAGAGCACGCCAGGATCGGTGCCGGTGAAAGGATCCGAATCGCTATCGGCGTCATCGACGTCATACGGTGAGAGGAACACCAACAAACGATCAGAAGTCCCTGAGCCATCGGAGTAGCTCGTTGCAACGGCAGGGTCGCCAACCGCAATCGCCTCTGCATTCAACAGGCTGAAGGGTTCGGCCAGAACGCTTTCCATTCGCCCGATAAGTTCATAGTGGCGAACAGCATGTGCTTCCTGCACGGTGGTAGCCGTCACGCCCACCCGCAAGGCATTCACTGCGGGAACAAGAGCGACCGTGATCAGGGCTATGGCAACGAGGATTTCGACATACGAAAAGCCGCGCACCTGTGAACGCGCGTTCACTGCACGGTCACCCGACCGACGATCGGACTCAACATCACCGCCCGACCAATTCCCTCAAACTGCAGCCTGACGTCACCGTCAAGCAGCTGATGCGTGATACCCACCGTCGTGTCCACGAACACTGGCACGCCGTGGTTCGAGAACATCGCACGTCGCTGATTTCCTACCCCCGCAAACAAGAACGGCGGCGCCGCATTGTCGACGACCACATCACGAGTTACAAAACTGGTGGCGAGATTCAGTTGGTAAGGCTGACGAGTAACAGGATGGTAAAGCACAGACTCACGCGTGGCTGGCTGAGTCGTCAGATCGGTTTTCTCAACGGTCACCTGTTCATTCACCTCATCGATGAAGATCGAGTGCACCTCGCCAGTACGTATCGCTTCACTGCGGGCATAGCGAATCGCGGCCGCTACTTCAGCAGCGGCAAGGTTGAGTTTTTCAGGATCTGCAGAGGAGAACTGCAGCGTAGCGGTAGAAGCGATGATGCCAAGCAGCAGCACCGCGATGAGCACTTCCAGGAGAGTGAAGCCAGCTGATCGGATGAACATGATGGCCATGGGATTAACGTGGCCACGCATCGACCCGGCAACGTGTGGCGTGCGCTTAGTATGTGTCGAAAGGAACGCCGCGAGAGTCGTTGTTTGTATCGTTCGCAATGAACTTGCCAGATGTCAGATCGTATTTCCAGCCACCAGCAGCTCCATCGCCACCCATCGTCAAGTCGCCCGCTGCTGCGTCAGCAGCACCAACGATGACAACCGTGTTGGAATCGGTCATCGGGTTGACGGGAATGTTGTTCTCTTTGATGTAAGGACCGAACGGGAAAGTACCGCCGACCCGCAACGTGCAGGATTGTCCGAGATCGTCCGAGTATCGGGTCATATGATCAGCAAATGCCTGCTGTGTTTCCAATGCTCCGGTACCTGCTGTACCACCGGTACACGTACCACCCGTGCTCGCTAATGCGGCCGGGTATTCCCCGTGCTGCTGGCGATACAGGTCAATTGCTGAACGGACACCCACCAGATCCGAACGGAGTGCAGACTCCTGAGCTTCGGTGGTCGTTGAGGCAAATTGCGGAACGATGATTGCTGCGAGGATTGCCAGCATAATCGCGACTATCAATAGCTCGACCAGCGTAAATCCTTTACTGAGGTTGTGCGAGCGGTTCATTCGGTATCTCCATATCACTGGTTGTGACGCCGCCATACCACGGCAACTATCCTTGAGTGAATCGAGTCTAGGGAGAATCAGGCAAGATGCCGTGAATCAACTCACAGTTCGTGCCACGCTGAGTTGACCTGGTTAACTCACCGCGTGGGAAAGCTTGAAAATAGGCAAAATCAGTGAGCTGACGATCACTCCAACTACCAGACCCATGACCAGCAACATCACCGGTTCGATGATCTTTGCCAGACGTTCGAGTTTTCTGTTCAGTTCGCGCTGGAAATAGGAAGCCATACGGTCGGTGACGATACCCAGATTGCCTGCTTCTTCAGCGGTGGTAATCATCTGCTTTGCAAGATCTGGAATAAACGTGCTTTCAGAGAACCCTTCGCCAATTTTTCCGCCCTGTGTCACCTTCGACTCAACATTGTGAAGCAGCTGTCGAAAGATGCTGTTGTCAACTACGTCGCGACAGGCGTGCAACGAATCCACAATGGTCACCCCATTACGCAGCGACAAGCTCAGCACACGCAGGGATTGCACCAGATATACCTGCGTAAATATCTGGGAGACGAACGGTGTACCAAGCTTCAGCCGATCGACATATGTTTGTCCACTGGGACCAGTCAGCCAGCGGCTCAGCAGAAATCCAAAACCCGCCAATGAACCGAGCAGCAACGGCCATTGCTGCCGGAGAAAATCGCTGACGGCGAGTAAAACTATCGTGGACATCGGTAGCTCATCTTTGATCGCGAGAAACAACGAGCCAAACTTAGGGAAAACAAAGACAAGAACGAAGACTACAACGAGCAGAGAAAAAACCACTAGAAAAGCCGGATAGGTAAAGGCGGACACCAGTGTGCTTCTGAGTTCCTCCCGCTTCTCTTCCATCTCCAGCAACTGCGTGAGTACTTCGTGCATGAAACCACCACCTTCGCTGGCGGCAACGAGATTCACGTACGCCGTGGAGAAGACTTCAGGATGCTGTTGCAACGCATGGGAAAGGGAGTTGCCGGCCGTCAGCATCTCGTTGATCTCGGATATAACCTGCGCCATTGCAGTATTGCTGACCTGACGCTGCAGCATGATGAGTGCCTGATGCACCGGCATACCGGTTTCGATTAGTAGTGCCAACTGCTCGGTGAAGAACATCCGATCTTTGCTGCTGATTCTCTGCTTGAGGCTGAAGAATTTGGAGCGGTTGACTTTTGCTGAGCGAGCAGTGTTACCAACGTCTGGTATCGCTGCAGGTTCTTCTTCATGTGTTGCCAAGAGTTCGAGTGCCATCGTAAGAATCCCTAGCTGTTGATCACGCGCGCGACTTCCTCGGGCGTGGTCAGTTGTTCTTTAACCCGCTTTAAGCCATCTGCAAAAAGTGTTTCGATTTTTTGCGACTCAAGATAATCGACGAGTTGATCGCGACTGGGGTTGGATATGATCAGATTCTGCAGGGCTGGTGTCACCGGCAACGTTTCGTGGATGGCCAATCGCCCCCGGTAGCCGGAGTCGTAACATTCACTACAACCCCTACCCCGGGCAAGCCGATGTTTCTGCTTCTTGTTCCAGCCAAATCGCGCAACCAGATCGGCACTCGCCAGATAGGTGGTTTTGCACGAGGAGCATACTGTACGCACCAGGCGCTGTGCGACAACACCGATCAATGCAGAAGAAAGAAGGTACGGCTCGACTCCCATATCGATCATGCGTGTCACAGCGCCAATGCTGTCATTTGTGTGCAGTGTCGAAAGAACCAGATGACCGGTCAACGCCGACTGAACTGCGATCTCTGCCGTCTCGCGCTCGCGAATCTCGCCGACCATGACGATATCCGGATCCTGGCGCAGTACGTGCTTGAGTATTTTCGCAAAGTCCAGGCCGATACCGGGCCGGACCTCATTCTGATTGATGATGTCGAGTTGATATTCCACCGGATCCTCAATCGTGACGATGTTTTTTTCGAGGCTTTTAAGGTGGTTGAGTGCTGCGTAAAGACTGGTGGTTTTGCCGCTTCCCGTCGGTCCCGTGACCAGCACCAGTCCATAGCCACAGGTTAAGAGACTCTGGTAGTTCTCAAGGTTCGGCTCACTCATGCCAAGTCTGTCGAGTTCGAGAATCGCGCGTTTCTTGTCCAGAATCCGCAGCACGACTTTTTCACCATGCAGGCCTGGCAGCGAGCTGAATCGCAGATCGACTGCTCGGCCCTGAGTCATGACCTGAATCCTGCCATCCTGCGGCAGCCGTCGTTCGGAAATGTCGAGGTTCGCCATAACCTTAATGCGAGAGATGATTGATGGGTGCAGTTCAGGCTTGAGTGTCATCACTTCATAAAGCACACCATCGATTCGGTAACGGATCCTGCTTTTATCGCGGAACGGTTCGATGTGTACATCGCTTGCGCCTTCGCGCACGGCTCTCTGAATGAGGGAATTGACAAGATTTATCACGGGGCTTGCAGAAGCAGCCTCGTCTACCGCATCGAGGTCTTGCGGCCGAACACCTTCAACGACTTCGAAATCATCATCGACGTCTGGCACAAACTCAGTGCCGATATCAAATTGGCCGTCATATTCATCAGCTACCGCAACAATGTCTTCCTGACGAGCCAGCACCGGGCGAACGGTGCAGCCTGTCAGATTCTCCACTTCCTTCAGACAAGGGACGTTTTGCGGGTTGATAGTTGCAAGAGTCAGTTCGTCGCCTATCTTGAAAAGAGGGAATACCTTGAGGCGCTTGATGTGTTGCGGGTTAATCAGGTTCGAGATAGCAGGATCGAATACTCCGGGCCGCAACTTCACGGAGGGAATCGAAAGTTGAGCGCTCAATGCACGCAGTACATCCTGTTCAGTGAGCCAGCCGTTTTCGATAAATATCTCACCGAGGCGATGTTTGCTCTCGTTCTGTTCACTCAAGGCTCCCTTGACCTGTTCCTCCGTCAGCATTCTTTGAGCGATGAGAATGTCACCAAGGCGTTTGTGTCCGGCTGCGCCCACGGAGTCACCGGAATCAGGCTGGGTGATCGATATGCGATACTCGATACCGGTGATGTGAAATATCTCCCCGATCAGCGGATTTGCGTTGCTCACCCGCATCCGACCACCCTGGGACGCAACCGCATTCTGCATTTCCAGAAGGGTCTCCAGCGCCAGGCTATCCAGCGTTTGAATTCTGCCGAGGTCAAGCAGCAGATCCAGAGGCTGATCCTCGAGGCAGGATTTTGTATCTTCGAGCAGCTGTGTGAGCACCGGCCCCGCCAGTGGCGCCAGCGGGGTCAGTTGCCAGCCCGTGCCGACGCGAGCAGACAGGACGGAGGGGGCAGCAGGTTGTTCTTGAGCACTCATGCCAGGTTCCAGATCTGTTTATCCACTTGAGCTGTATCCAGAAAGTCGGCAAACGGAGCAGGTTTGGCGATCCCGAAACCCTGACCATAGTCGACACCGATTTCACGGAGGCGTTCGCATATAGCCGCGTTCTCGACGAACTCGCCAATGGTCTGCAGGTTCATTGTATGACCAACATCGTTGATCGCCGACACCATCGTCTCGGCAATCGGGTCGACACAGATTTCCTTCACGAAGCTACCGTCGATCTTCAGATAGTTAACGGGCAATTCTTTCAGATAGGAAAACGAACTCAATCCCGTTCCAAAGTCGTCGAGAGAGAACAACACTCCTCGCTCCCGAAAAGAATCGATGAACCGTTTGGCTTCACTCAGGTCGGTAATCGCGATTGTTTCCGTGATCTCGAAGCAGAGATTTTCTGCCGGGATACTGCACTGATCGAGCAGGTCATGGGTAAATTGAATAAAGGACGAATCTGAAAGCGTCTGGCCCGAAAGGTTGATGCTAACCAGCATTTCAGAACTCGACGTCAGCAGCGGACTGCTCTCCAACATCGCAATCGTTCTTCCTACCACCCAGCGGTCAATGTCCGGCATGAGGTGGTAGCGCTCCGCAGCCGGGAGAAAAGTGGTAGGCAGCATTATCTCGCCTGATTCACCGAGCATGCGCAGCAAAACTTCACCATGAATTCTGTGATCTCCAGGCTTCAGGGGGACTATTGGCTGGAAGTACAACTCGAAGCCATCTGAACGCAACGTTTTCTGAATCCGCGCGACCAGATCCATCTGCGTCTTACGGCGGACGAGTTCCTCGTCACTGGAACTGTAGACTCCAACGTCGTTCCCACCCCGTTCTTTTATCGAACTGCAGGCAATCTCCGCAGCAGTAACCACACTGTTTAGATTGGGCGTGTTAGCGGTGATTGGTGTGACCCCTATGCTGATACGGGCATCGATGCTTTCATCGCCCCAACTGAGATCGAGAGCTGCAACGGACCTGGTTATTTTATTTGCGATTTTTTTAGCGGCTTCAATCTTGCAACCGTCCACGAGCACGCCGAATTTATCACCACCCAGGCGGGAAATCGTATCTACCGATCTCAAATTTTCCTGCAGCGTCGTGGCCAGAGCGCGAATCACCATGTCACCCGCTTCGTAACCAAGGGTATCGTTGATGACTTGAGTACGATCGATGTCCACAATAAATATCGCGTGAGTAGTGCCATCGACCTCCGCCGACTTCAGGGCGAGATTGATCTGATATTCAAATCCGGGGCGCTTCATCAAACCGGTTTGAGCGTCGTAACTTGCGAGAATGATTTTCGACGCCTTACGCGCCATAACATCCATGAGATTCTTGTCGTTGTTTTTGAAATTCGACTGTCCAGCCGAACGCGCAATGATCAGCATGCCGTTTGTACTGCTTAACACGGGTGCTGCGATAATCTTGTATGGCAATTCCGCACAAAGCAGGGCAGCGAGACTGTCCTTTACATCGTTGACTACGGCGATCTGGTTCGATGTTGAAACCCAGTCGTACAACTGCCCTCGCAGCAACTGTATGGCTTCAAGCACATCACTTGATTCCAAATCGGGTCCCACATCGTAGAGCGTCAAATCCTTGTCGCGCAAAATCAGAGCAGCGAAACTTACATTCATGGAATCGCGACAGTTGCTCACGAGCACTTTCAACTGAGCGTGCGTCTCTTCAAAATCAGAAGCCTGATCCTGAGTATCGTAAACGAGGTTCAACTCTTCATAGCGTGCCGTAATTTCCTCAGTCATAGAAAAGAGTTCATCGGCAAGCAGGAGTTCTTTTTGCATGCAGTCGAACAGAGGCGAAAGTAACTCGATAGCCTTCGGATCTGGCCCACTCTCGCTGCCATCTGCATATACCTGGCTCACGATGAGGTTCGCAACCACCGAATTGCCGTGATCATGTAAGTTAATCAAAAACACAGACTCATCCTGCAATTCAAAAAATGCCGGCGTGTCAACGAGTTGCCAGCCAGCTTGCGCTGCTTCGAGCCGTTCGATGACCGTGAGCCTTTCATCCGTGACCTGACCAGCTCTTGCGATGAACCTTCCGTCGCAGCACAACGTAAGCACGTTCGGCGCCTGCAGTAGTTGCTCCGCGATCTTGTGATAGCGGTCTAACTCCAGTTGCGCGAGAGACTCCGGGTTCATTGCTCTGACAACATTACATTGAGCTGGTCGGTCAACCGCCGCATGCTGACGGGTTTCTCGACGAACGTAAGATTCGGTATTTTCCTAGCCCATTCACGATGCTGAAGATCCGTAACCGCAGTTACGACAAATATCGGGAAAGTCCGATCTGGAAACTCTTCGCTGATCTGCCGGCAAAGCTCTTTACCGGTCATCACCGGCATCTCGATATCCGTAATCAATGCATCCGGGAGTTGATCACGCAGCCGCAGCAGCGTTTCTTCACCATTCAGGAAACTTTCCACCTCATACCCTTCGCGCTCCAGTGTCATCTTGAGCACCCTTATCGGTACGGGTTCATCGTCGGTCAGGTAAATGGTAGTCATAGTCAAATTGCCTGTTGGACTACACCGGCGTGTTTCCACAGATCTATGTAGAATCGGGAGCCCTCTCCGAGCTCGCTTTCTACTCGCATGGAGCCGTGATGCATTTCAACGATGTCGCGCGCGAGCGGCAGGCCTAGACCATGTCCTGTCCGATCTTCCATGCTCTCTCCGGTGACTCGGTAAAACTTATGAAATATCTGGGTCTGCTCATCGCTGGAGATACCGATGCCGGTATCTGCGACACAGATTGTCACCGCATCGGCGCTCTCATACGCACTCACTGTGATGGTTCCGCCGGGATCGGTGTACTTGATTGCATTGGTCAACAGATTGTTGATAGCAATTCGTAACATATCCTTGTCGATCTGGACCGGAATGACGTCGTTCGGTAGATCCAGCTCAAATTTCAGCTCTCTGCCGCGCGCACTCCGCTCCATCGTCTCCGTAGTGTCTCTCACCAGATCAACGAGTTTGATTCGCTGACGATCAAGCTGCAGAGTGCCCATCTCGATCTGATTCATGCTCAACAGGTTGTTGATCAGCCGAGACAGGCGTTCGACTTCATCGCTGATTACGTTGGTCGCCTCGAGCTGAAACTCTTCAGTGCTACCCTCCTCGTTCTGCAACGCTTCGCTGTACATGGACAACGTATGCAGGGGAGCTTTCAGTTCATGGGCGAGGTGAGCCACGAACTCTGATCTGCTCTGCTGAGCTCGAACCTCCGCAGTTACATCCCTGAACACAACCACATGATGCCGTCCCGAACCGCCCGCGCCTTCCTGCAGAGGATGCACGGACACACTCACACTGACTTCCGGATGTTGCTCGGGCTTGAAGACAAGGTGCTCGCCTACGAGAGCGTGAATATTCTGCTCATGTTTGGCGAAGTACTCCTGCAGTTCTGGAAGACGCAGACAATTCGATGCCTTCGCGCCAATCAGCTCATCAGCCTGCAAATCGAAGAACCATCCGAGACGCACGTTGGCAAAGCTCACGCAGGCATCGCCGTCGAGCACCATCAATCCTTCAGGGACTGAGTTAAATATGCTCTCGAATCTGTTCAATCTGTAACTGAGGAATCTACCCGACGTCAGTAACTCCGATTTTTCGAGTTGATACCCCTCGATCTGACCTTTGGCATGATCGAGGAAGAGATTGAACTGGTCACTGAATGATTTGATGTCTGTCGGAGTCTGAGTGCTCTGCGACTCCGGCATCGGTACTAGTTTTACCAGCTGGGCATTGAGCTTCTTGAGTGGATCGACTTCCCGCGTCATGAAGTAGAGGAATATTGGGGTCAGCAGAAACACCGGCAGCATCAAAGAGGCGATGAAAGACAACTGCTCGAGCGTGAACTGAATACCTGGCTGGCGAAATCCTATACGGAAATGTCCAACCTGCTCGTTAAATCGGAGTGGTCCGTGGTATTCGATGACCACTTCTTGCCCGAGCAGACGCTCGGCTTGCTGGACCCATGCGCCACTGGTCATCGGTTCTGACGGCGGCACAAGGATACCTGAAGCAGTTACGCTAACGATCGGTTTGCCATCTGCAGATTCGACGAGGCCGTAGACGAAATTTTCGTTGCTGAGCTGGTGCCTTAGAACCAGTTCCCAACCCGATGGCTGCTCCGCCGTTGCAGGCAGCTTTGTGATCAGGCGGGCGAGATTCACCGCCTCCTTGCGGACGGCTTCTGAATCGTTGGAAACCTGAGATCTGACGGTCAACGTCAGGACCACGGCAATGGCCACCAACGAGGCGAAAGTAACTCGCAATCCCAGGCTCGCGCGATGAATAGCTTCCAGTCGCATGAAGTCAAATATCCTTTTAACCAGCAGTCACGCTGACCGCCCTCCCGGTTCCATTGGAAGGCAACAAACAATTAGGAGGGAATATTTAACCGATGGGGGTCCGTTTCTGCCGAGACCCAGTCGACAATGCAGGTTGCCGACCTTTAACCCGGTTAACAGTAATAGTACCGGGTATTAGCC
>CBDUDJ010000002.1:0-16870 GCA_965365885.1 uncultured Gammaproteobacteria bacterium | reverse complement strand
AGGTACCCGCGGTAATCTGATCCATCTGCTGCGCGCTAAGTTCGATCGGCTCATCCGCCATCACGGGCGCCGACAACAAAACCGTCACAGCAAACATGCTGAATAATTGCGTTCTCATGGATTTCTCCCCCTCATTGTTTAAACTCGGCGAATGCGCAATCCATGGAACATTCGATCCCCTAATCTAACCTGTTAGCACCGGGTTCGATAAGCACCAAATGGAATATCAGCGCATCTGGGTATAAGCGAATAACATTGAAATGGCTTTAAGCTAAGGGTATCAGTCTTGTGCAGGAGGGCGTATTCGTTAGACCCAGTGGACGTGGCAGCTATGGCCGAAGAGGCCAGGAAGGTCCGGTTTACTTGAGCCGGCGAATGCCGGCTCAAGTACCTCACCAGTACGAGATCGTTCAGGCGTCCTTCGGTCCAGGGACAACCACCATGCCGTGACTGTTTGGATTCAAATCGCCCGGCGTAAAACCGGCGCTAGCGAGTCCATGTCCGGAACCCGGTGGTCCACCGAACGCAGCAACTTCGATCCGAATTCGAGAATCAACTGTAGTTGTATCCGTTGCCCAAAGTGTCCGATGAGCATCGACTGGGCAAGACGCATCCCAGCTTGGAACAGATTGAGAACGAGCACGACGATTACCACAGCGAACAGAAGTTGCTCGTCTCTGCGGACAAGCACATCATCCGTCAAGAGCTGGGTCATGATAGGAAAAGCCAGCGCCATTAAGCCGATCGCCATGTTGATGGACGTGACTTCGGTGACAGTGGTCCACCCCGGCCAGAACTTTCTTAGGAGTAATCCAAGACCTTTGGGTTCGTCCTTAGCTGCATCCTGCAATCGAGTGGCGTCGGGCTGAAGCAGGAGAATGACACGATTGGCCCAGCCTTCCTCCAGTTCGTCTCGACTCACATAGCGCAGTCCAACGGCGGGATCGACAATTGCGAACTTGGAGCCTTTGACGCCGTACAAAACAACCCAGTGATTTCCTTTCCAGTGGATGACGCCAGGCAAAGGCACTTCGTGAATTCGTTCGAGCAGATCATCGGAAGCCCTGACCGGGCGGGCGATAAATCCCAACGTTTCCGCACCGCGCCTTAACCCTAAAAGCGTTGTTCCAAGGGCGGTCGTACCAACGGCTTCGCGGCTCTGGGAGAGTCCGTAATCATGGCCAAAGTGTTTAGCGATCGTCGCCAGGCACGCAGCCCCACAGTCTTCTTCGGTATGTTGTAGTACGACCGAGTAGCTCATGGTCGGGCGCCTCTCGTCTCTGCCTGACACAGGAGCATACCGGACTCGGTGGTGTGCCAGTACAGAAGACGTGGGTCGTCAATCCGATAGCAAGACGGATAAAACAATAGTTTTCTGTTGCACTTGAAGCTCTCTTTCGGATTGTGGTTATGGAACCAAATTGTCACCTAACACCCGACAAAGACCATAATATGATGAAATACCCAAGTTCGCTCTCTCTTGAGAAGACGAACCCACCGAAGGGGAAAGGTAAAATATGAAGTTGAGCGTTGAGTTTCCAAGTGTTGCCTATCGGGAAGGCCCGCAAGGCGTGATACGGCTTGCTAAAGCAATCGAAGACATCGGTTACGACCAGTTGGACATGTTCGACCATGTCGTGATGGGGCATCCCACCGATGATCGGCCAGCACCAATCTATCCCCCTCAGATGCCTATCATGGAGGCCATCGTCGTGCTGTCGTATGTGGCCGCCGTCACCAGCAGAATTGGCCTCGGCACAGAAGTACTCGTGTTGCCGCAACGGCAACCGGTTCTAGTGGCTAAACAGATCAGCACTCTGGACACGCTCTCGCAAGGCCGGGTCCGGCTCGGCGTAGGCGTCGGTTGGCAGGAATCTGAATACGATGCGCTGGAGGAGTCATTCAGCAACCGTGGCAGAAGAATGGACGAGGCCATCGACCTCATGCGTGCCTACTGGGGTGACAGCAAAGTTGAGTTTCAGGGCGACTACTACAGTTCACACGCGATGGCGATGGAGCCGAAGCCTCCGCAGGGCGCAAAATTGCCGATATGGATCGGCGGCAACTCGCCGCGCGCACTGCAGCGCGTAGCTGAACGCGGCGATGGCTGGCTGGCAACGGCGTTCATCGATCCAGCAAAAGCAGCAGCAGCTGTGCAGTCAATTCGAGAACAGGCGGCGGCAGCCGGCCGCGACCCCGCGGATATCGGCCTGCAGCAGATGCTCGATGTGCCGCCACGCGGCGACAAGGGGAAAGGCTTTTACGCCGATCTCGATCAGGTCGAGGCACGAGCAGTCGCAGTAAAGGAGATGGGTTTCCAATGGGGTGCGCTGAACGCCACGGCTATCTTCCAATCCGGCGCACGCAGCATCGACGAGATCATCGAGGTGTTGAGCCGGATTCACGAGCGCCTGGTTGCCGCTACTGGCTAGTGGATCGAGGGGTATAATCGGCGCTGCCGCTCACGGGCGACAACCAACAGGCATCTCGAAATGAACACCGCGAAACTTTTTTGTCTCTGCGCACTTACCGTCATCGCCGCAGGCTGCGATGCACCCGCAACTGCCTCATCGGAGCCGCAATCCGGTGACGCGGCCGCAACCAGCGAGGCAGTCGCAAGGCCTGCTGCGAATACAGCAAGCGTGTCCGATTCGCACGCTGTCGCCACATTTGCCGGTGGCTGTTTCTGGTGCATGGAACCGCCATACGACAAGCTATCCGGCGTCATCTCCACCACCTCGGGTTATACAGGGGGCCATGCCAACAACCCGGACTACAAACAGGTAACCGCGGGCGGCACCGGCCACTACGAATCAGTGCAAGTGGTCTATGATCCAACACTCGTCACCTACGAGACACTCATCGACGTATTCTGGGTAAATGTGGACCCACTCGATGCGGGGGGTCAGTTCTGTGACCGCGGTGAATCCTATCGGACGGCAATTTTTTACCACGATGAGGCGCAACGTGAAATCGCGTTGGGCTCCAAAGCGGCCATTGCCGAGCGTCTGGCTGGGGTAATCGCCACCAGCGTAGTCGAAGCAACGCAGTTCTATCCGGCTGAGGATTACCATCAGGACTACTACGAGAAGAACCCACTACGTTACGCCTACTACCGGCGCGGCTGTGGGCGCGACGCGCGGCTTAACAGGATCTGGGGCTCAGCGGATCATTGAATGCGTTTGGCTCAGAAGGAGAGTCCGCGCGTCTGCGCAGAAGACGTCAACTCGACCGGTCCGCTTGAACCTGCGACCACAGCTTGCATCCCCGCCTCCGCCCCGAATTCGATTCTGACCTCGACATCGAGCTTCTCGAGCAGCTTTCGCAGTTCGTCCGACTGCGGCGAGGTCAGGGTCAATTCGGCCGATTCGCCACCGCGTGGATTCGTCTGCGCCGGGTGCGGTACGTCCAACCAGTCAATGAAGAACGGTACTTGTGAGCCGAACTTGTGGCCCGACAGAAACAGCAGTTCCCAGGTCAACATGGCGCCATCCGGGGTCTGCCGGTTGGTACGAATCGGTCCCCTCGTGTTGAGGCCGAGAGCCTCGGCACGCACGGCAAGGCCCGCAAGGTCGCTGCTGCGGACAGCCCAGGTGATGAGCGCACACTGAGTCAACTCAGCGAGACTTGCCGCGAGCCCCGCGTGCTCTTGTGCAGGATCCGGCGCGATAATTTCGAGGTAAGCCGTATCGCCCAGTGACAACAGCGCGTTGTGGGTCCCAAGGCCCTGATGGGCGCCACCCATCGCCGGTGCAACACCAAACAATTGCTCGACCTCAGCCATGCCCGCGGCCAGATCGGCGGCACCCCACATCAAATGATCCATTCCAGACATTATGCCCCCTGCTCGGTTCTCCGCGGTGGAACTACCTGAGATATTCAACAAACCGTACAATGTTGTCACAGCAAGGGGAAGGAAGATCTGTGGAACGTCCAGCAAGCGCCTATTGGCGAGCAAATCTCAAACTCATGGCCGTGCTTCTCACCATCTGGTTTGTGGTCTCATTCGGCTTCGGGATCCTTCTCGTTGAACAGATGAATTCAATCTCATTTTTCGGTTTCAAGCTTGGCTTCTGGTGGGCCCAACAGGGGGCTATCTATACCTTCGTCATTCTGATCTTCGTTTACACCGCATTGATGAAGAGGATCGATCGGAATTTCAACGTCGACGACGACGACGAGGACTGACCTCGTATGGACGTACAAACCCTGACTTATCTGTTCGTCGGCGCGAGCTTCAGTTTGTACATCGGAATCGCGATCTGGTCGCGCGCCGCTTCAACCAAAGAGTTCTACGTGGCCGGTGGCCACGTCCACCCGATTGCCAACGGCATGGCGACAGCCGCCGACTGGATGAGCGCTGCCTCTTTCATCTCCATGGCTGGAATCATCTCGTTCATGGGTTATGACGGCACGGTGTACCTCATGGGCTGGACGGGCGGCTATGTTCTGCTGGCGCTGCTACTGGCACCTTATCTGCGTAAGTTCGGCGAGTTCACCGTGCCGGATTTCATTGGTACCCGGTACTACTCCAATACCGCCCGTGTGGTCGCGGTAATCTGTCTGATTGTCGTGTCCTTCACCTACATCGCCGGTCAGATGCGCGGCGTCGGCATCGTGTTTTCACACTTTCTGGACGTCGACATCACAATCGGCGTCCTCATCGGTATGGGGGTGGTGTTCATGTATGCCGTGTTGGGTGGCATGAAAGGCATTACCTATACTCAGGTCGCTCAATACTGCGTGCTGATTTTCGCCTATCTGGTTCCCGCGATATTCATCTCGATTCTCATCACGGATAATCCTGTGCCGCAATTCGGCCTTGGCGCAACGGTGAACGATGGCTCCGGGTTGAGCGTGCTGGATAAACTCGACCGGACACTGGTGGATCTCGGCTTTGGTCCGTATACACAGGGATCGAAATCCACGATCGACGTATTCGCCATTACGCTTGCGCTGATGATCGGGACCGCGGGTCTGCCACACGTGATCGTGCGATTTTTTACAGTGCCGAAGGTATCCGACGCCCGCAAGTCCGCAGGCTACGCGTTGCTATTTATTGCCCTGCTCTACACAACCGCACCTGCAGTCGGCGCATTCGCCCGGTTGAATTTTATCGATACTGTGCACGATATGCCCTACAGCGAGGTTGCCGGCTGGTTCAAACGCTGGGAAGACGTTGGTCTCGTTGCCTGGAAAGACAAGAATCAGGACGGCGTTATCCAGTATGCACCCGGTGCGCCTTTTTCGGGCGCGCCACGTTTCAGCGGAACCCGTGGCGCAGACAGTCAACGCGAACTGACAAACCCTGCAACCGACAACGCAAACGAGGTCTACATCGACCGCGACATCATGGTGCTGGCAAATCCCGAGATCGCAGCACTGCCTGATTGGGTGATCGCGCTTGTCGCTGCGGGCGGGCTCGCGGCTGCTTTGTCCACAGCGGCGGGATTACTGCTCGTGATATCCACATCGGTTTCGCACGACATCGTGAAGAAAACGCTGGCGAGAGGTATCACAGACCGCCAGGAGCTCAAGTACGCAAGAATTGCCGCAGCCACGGCAGTCTTGATCGCCGGATATCTCGGTATCAACCCACCCGCTTTCGTTGCACAAGTTGTGGCATTTGCGTTTGGCCTGGCAGCCGCTTCGTTGTTCCCGGCAATATTAATGGGCATTTTCTCGACGCGGATCAACAAGGAAGGCGCTATTGTCGGCATGGTTGTGGGGTTGGTCTTCACTGCCGTTTACATCGCCTATTTCAAGCTGATCGCACCAGGCGAGAATACGGCAGAACACTGGTGGTTTGGTATTTCGCCGGAAGGCATCGGCGCGATAGGGGCGTTACTGAATTTCTCTGTAAGCGCGCTCATCAGCCGTTACCAACCGCCACCCCCAAAACACGTGCAGGACCTTGTTCAACACATTCGAATTCCCAAAGGTGTGGAATCACCCCACGAACACTGAGCCCCCGAGGTGAAAAATGGAGAAATGGATCGAGGAACTGCGGCATCTCAACGGCCACGAAGTTGGTGTCAGCGAGTGGCTCAGAATCAACCAGCAGATGATCGATGATCATGCCGCAAATACAGGCGATGACAGCTGGATCCACACCGATCCTGCGCGCGCAAAACTGGAAACGCCGTTTGGTGGCACCATCGCGCAAAGTTTCCTGCTTCTCGCCCATCTCACCGAGATGGCCAGAGCTATCGATTTACCCCTGGAAGGTGTTGCTTATCGACAGAACTACGGCTTCGATCGGGTGCGGATGGTGCAACCGGTGCCGGTTGACAGCAATATCCGTGGCCGATTCGAGCTGAAAAAAATGGAAACCAAGGGTCACCACGGACTCCTGATCTATTTTGACACCTCTATCGAAATCGAAGGCGACGACATCGCGCCCGCGGTCGTGGCTGAATGGCTTGCGTACGTGCGTCTTGAAGAATGACAACACTTTCAGCCAGTTCACAGGAGTCAACATGAACGAAGAAGAAAAACTGCGATTCGCCCGCGCGATTACCGATGCACTCCCGACACCCGAAGAAATTCGCGATGACTGGGGGCGATTCATCGTCGATACGGTTTTGCCGGATGGGGTGTGGTCGCGACCCGGCTTGTCGCAACGCGACAGGAGCATGATTACCATCGCCGCGTTGTGCGCCCTGCACTGCCCAAATGAACTCAAGCTGCACATAGGCCGCGGCCTGGATAACGGCCTGACCAAAGAGGAAGTGAGCGAGGTCATCATGCACATGGCCATTTACGGCGGATTCCCCGTGGCCGTTGAGGGCATGGGTGTCGCAAAAGAGGTTTTCGAAGCGGCAGACTGAGGCAAATGGAGAACAGGAAGATGCAGCACAATTCGATCCGCCAGCTGATACAAGGCGCCGTTCTCAGCGCGATACTCGGGGTAGTTGCGCTCGCCGCACTCGCGGCGTTGCTCTACTACTTCTTCGCCTGCCCATGCGCGCGGCTGCCGGGAGGTTATCTGCTCGGTGAGGAAATCAGCGAACCCGTTGCCGACTGGTCCTTCGCCAATGAGGTGCCGTTGTGTCAAATCGAGGTACAACGCTGGCTGCCGCATTCGATCAACTTGAACTGCATGTCTGCAGGTGGCGAGCTGTTCCTGAGTTGTTCGGGCTGTGCAGGTAAAACCTGGTCCAACGCCGCACTGCAGAATCCGCAGGCACGGATTCGTGTGGCTGACCGTGTTTTTCCGGTAACGCTCACCCGGTTAACGGATCCTGCGCGACTCGATCACGCCTGGCGAACGCGCGCGCGCAAACTTGGCCAGGCTCTCGATACCCCACGACGGGACGGCTGGTGGTCGTTCGTCGTCGTTTCCCGGTAGTCCGACCAACGGCACAACTCCACTGATTAACGGGCACCGGGGCAGAAACTGACCTGGAGGTTTCGCACCTGACCGGATGTGCGCCACATCCGCACCCTCCGTGCAGTCCACACGTTCAGATTTTGTTCAGCAAAAACAGTGTCTTATAGGGGCATAAATCAAAGCGGCTGGAAACTGGCTTCTGGTACGGATGATGCTTAATAGACCAGTAGGAAGAGATGCGGAATTTCGGAGTGCAGGTATGAACCGGATGTTCAACAACGCAAGGTTACGTCTCGAGAACCTGGCTTTTGCCGGGACCGGTGGGGTCAGCGCGAACAATCGACAGGCTGACTTCATTCCCGCATTTCGCGACCCTGCTACCGGAAGGGTAGAAATCGCCCGGTTCGAAGACGGCAAACCCGCTCCCATGCACCTCCTGTGCGGATTGCCCGCCGAGTGGGTTGTCCAACGCAACGAAAGAGGCGAGGTGATCGCAATCTGCGAGCACATCATCTCCGGATTCGTGCGCAACGCCACCTTCTACACACGCGAAGAAGCAGCCACGATCGTCTGATCGCCCGGTTGGAAATTGCTCAATCGCGACTCTGCGCAGTCAGCTCTGCCGACACAGCCCATAGACGTTCGGCCAACTCGCGCTCCAGCGCGAGAGGATTACTTTTCGCCGGAGCACAATCAGCAAAGTATTGGCCGCTCATTCCTGCAACGTCCGGACTGGTCGCCACATAACAGCTAGTCGCCGCACCTTGCGCTACCGATATCATGAACGGCAGCATCACCAGTCCCAGGGCGACCATCAACGGACCCTTCATGTTACGTCCGAGATTCGTTCGGATGACACCGGGATGCAGGGAATTGACGCTAACGCTCGGCCCGAGCCGGCGTGCGAGTTCGTTGGCGAAAAGCACGTTCGCGAGCTTCGATTGACCATAGGCCTGCCAGCCGCTGTAGCCTTGCTCACCAGACAGGTTGCTGAAGTCGATGCCTGCTTTGGGCGCCCGCATGTGGGCAGCACTGCTGACAATGGCAATGCGGGCTTCCGCTGCAGCCTGCACATTGTCGAGCAGAGAGGTGATCAGCAGAAAGTGACCCAGGTGATTGGTCGCGAACTGCTTTTCGATGCCGCGAACCTGCTCGAGACTCGGCGGCGCCATGATTCCGGCATTGGCGATCACGATATCAAGCGGCCGAGTGCCAATCGCTTCGACACACCCACGCACGCTTGCCAGATCAGTCAGTTCGCAGGCAAGCGGTTGCGTATCTCCAGGACAGGCCGCACATGCCTCGGCGGCTTTTTCTTCGCTGCGAGCAGTACCGATGACCGTGGCTCCGCGCAATGCGAGCACTCGCATTGTTTCCGTGCCTATGCCGGAATTGACACCGGTGACCAGGGCGGTTTTGCCACTGAGATCAATACCCTCGGTGACCTGCTCTGCCGTTTGCCTCGCCATCGCGATTCGGATTCCCGCGCGGCGCGTCTAGACCGGCGCCCAGTTTCCATGAAAGCCAAAGGGTATCCGATGGTCCAGGTACGCAGTGGCCAACGGCCCATCTGTTACGTTTTCTGCATCGAGAATAATCAGCTGACTGGCCTTGCGCTGCGAATCGTAGATATTCGCAAGCAGGAAGCCTTCACCCTCCGCCGCAGTTTCGGACTTCGGCACAAAGATCGGCTCATTCGTTGCCCTGCCTTCACCTACGTCATACACATCGAGCTGACCGGTCTGGTGGTCGATCCGGCCGATGCCATTGAAACCACCGATCTTGAAATCCGCATCGGTGTCGCAGGCAACGAAGCCGTAGCGATACTTGCTTCCCGTGTAACGCTCATCGAGTCGTGGGAATTCGCAGGCAAGATCGTTCAAGCGCTCCCACTGATAGTCATCAGTGTTTCGGCCGAGATCAAACGTCCAGCGAGTCAACCTTGGAGTTGCCTTCTTGGGATCGCCCGGTGTGCCATCAGGCGACGGAAACAGTGGCGCCTCCTCAAACTCGCAGACATCGCAGGTCACGATGTCGCCATCGGTGTGAGCGTTCATGGGATGGAAGACGTACGCCGGATCACCTTTGAACCAGCGCAGATCCTCAACACTGCCGCTGCGCGGCATGATGCCGATGTGAACACCTTTATCCGGCTCCCAGGCGTACACCGGCGCTCCGGACATTGCGCGCTCCATGGACCCGGTCAAAGGCATGATGGGAAAGATCACGTGTTCTTTCGTGATCATGAAGTCGTGCACCATCGCCGCATAAGGCGCTTTGAACGTCTCCGATCGGATCAAATTGCCATCTTTGTCTGCAACGTGGAATGCCATGTTTTCCGAGATCATGCCGTCGGCGTTGTAGCCGAAAAACAGCATTTCGCCAGTCTCCGGATCCATTTTCGGATGCGCAGTCATCGGGCCAACGAGTTTATCATCGTAGGTGTACGGTCCAACGGACTCGAGTGTTGCCGCGTCCATTTCAAAGGGAGCATGACCCTCTTCGAGCGCGAGCAATTTACCCGCATGCCAGACGATGTTGGTATTCGCCAGACCATCCGTCTTCATGCCCTGCACACTCTCATCGGACTCCATTGGATTGAAGGCGCCAAAAAGCGACTCCCCTGCCGCATTTTCTTTCTGCCACTTCACCGTGCGCACCCAGCGATTGCGGTAGGAGACCCTACCCTCCTTGAGGTAGAAGCCATGCACCATTCCATCACCGGCAAACCAGTGGTAGTCACCACGGGGCGCAAACTGCGGATTCGCCCCGTTGCGGAAAAAAGCGCCACTGAGCTCTCGTGGAATTTCACCCTCAACCACAAGGTCCGGAGCATCGCACTCCATCTGCAATGGTGCGAAACCGCCGACGAGATTGGGGTGGTCTGGGAATGGTTTAGCCATGTCATGTTCCTTCGATTCGGTTCTTATCCTGAGCGGCTATACTGCATTGCTTTTGTCGCAAGTCAAATAAGATCAGCAGCGCGGCGTTTTCAGGCCAATCAACCAGGTACTGTCACCATGAAAATCGGTCTCTTCGCAACCTTCATGTCTCCGACCAGCACACCTGAGATGGTGCGCGATCTCGGGCAACGACTCGAATCAGCGGGCGTGGAATCGCTCTGGATGGGCGAGCACGTTGTGCTCTTCGATCAAATGGAGTTCCCCTATCCGGGTTCGCGTGACGGCAGGATACCGGTTCCCGAAGGCGGCGGATTACTCGACACTGTCGCCACCTTCGGTTTTCTGGCCAGCGCCACAACTGATTTGCGCTTCGGCACCGGGATCTGCCTGCTGCCCCAGCGCAACCCCATCTACACCGCCAAGGAATTCGCAACGCTCGACTGGCTCTCCGGTGGTCGTGTCGATTTCGGGATCGGTGTCGGCTGGTGCAAAGAAGAAGTCATCGCCTGCGGTTACAGTTGGCAAGACCGGGGCGCGCGGTGCGATGAGTTTCTCGAACTCATTGGACGATTGTGGACAGAACCGGTCATCAGCTACCACGGTGAGCACTTTCAACTCGAAGCCTGCCGCATGGATCCGAAACCCGTGCAGAAGCCGCACATTCCTATCATCGTCGGCGGTCATGGCAAGCGCTCCCTGCGGCGCGCGGCGGAATTCGGCGCAGGCTGGTATGGTTTCGCGCTGAATCCGCAACAGACCCAGGCAGTTCTCGAGGATCTGGATGCGGCGTTGCGTACTGCAGGGCGTTCGCGTGACGGCTTCGAGATCATCATCACCCCCAATAGTGTGGATGGCGACACGATTCGTGAGTTTCGCGATCTGGGTGTTGATCGACTGGTTGTGCATCTGGGCTCGCAGCGGCCAGACGCAATCGACCAACGGCTACCAGAAGTCGAAGAATACGTTGCACTGACTCGCTAACCCGCTGTTACAGGTTGCAGAAACCATGAAATACGGTCTTTTGTTCAACAGCGATCCAGTAGCAGGTCGTGATCTTGCCGGTTGCGCACAACACGCCGAAGAGATCGGCTTTTCGTCGATCTGGCTACCTGAGCTGTTCGGCAGAGAGCCTTTCGTTACCGCAGGGGAACTACTCTCAGGCAGCAAAGAAATCGAAGTGGGCACCGCAATTGCGAATGTCTATGTCAGAGACGCCCTGGCCACTATTGCAGCGGCGCAAACATTGAGGGAGCTGCACGGTGACCGTTTCAATCTGGGGCTGGGTGTTTCCAACACCGTCGGCAACACGATGCGCGGCCATGACTGGCAACCACCCGTGCAAAAACTGGCGCAGTTCTTTACCGCGATGCAAGACATCAAACCGTCCATCAACGTTTCCGGAATGCCACCGATCTATCTGGCCGCACACGGTCCGAAGATGCTCAATTTCGCCGCTGAGCACACCGCGGGCGCTTTCATGTATCTCGCCACATCCGAAGCAATCACGAAAGGCCGTGAAATACTTGGCAAGGACAAAGAACTGCTGTTGATGCAGACCTGCATGGTCGCCGATTCCATAGCCGATGCCCGTGCTGTCGCGCGCAAATCCGTGAGCATCTACACCGAGCTTGAAAATTACCGGCGGGCCTGGCGCAACCAGGGCTTCAGCGATGAGGACTTTGTCGATGGGCCAAGCGACCGGTTGCTCGACTCACTGGTCGCAATGGGCAATGTCGATGAGGTGCGTGCACGACTTGCCGAGCGCCAGACGGCCGGAGCCAGTCAGATTGTCATCATTGCGTTGAATGTCACCGCCAACCGGCAGCCGGACTGGCAGCTGTTGCAACAGCTGATAAACTGAACGGCTGATCAACCATGCGGCAGGCTAACTGCCGTATCGAGCCTTCGCTTCGCGGCGCATGGCGTGCAGCAGGGGCTCGGTGTAGCCGTTGGGCTGCTCTAAGCCTTTGAATACCAGACTGCAGGCTGCCTGAAACGCCACGCTCCCGTCGAAATCCGCTGCCATGGGCCGATAGGCCGTGTCATTCGCATTTTGCCCATCCACAACGGCGGCCATTCGCGCCATGGTTTCGCGTACCTGTTCCTCGGAGCAGATGCCGTGGTGCAGCCAGTTGGCGATGTGCTGACTGGAGATGCGCAGCGTTGCCCGGTCTTCCATCAAACCGACATCATGGATATCCGGAACCTTCGAACACCCGACACCCTGATCGATCCAGCGAACGACGTAGCCCAGTATGCCCTGGGCATTGTTGTCGAGCTCCGCCTGGACTCCTTCGGCCGAGAGATTTTCACCGCCCAGAAGTGGAATACGCAGAATTTCATCCAGGCTCGCAGGTGTGCGCGATGCGAGTTCCTGCTGGCGCGAGGCGACACTCACCTGGTGATAGTGCGTTGCGTGCAGTGTGGCCGCTGTAGGCGAAGGTACCCAGGCAGTATTGGCCCCAGCCAGCGGATGGCCGCTCTTCACTTCGAGCATTTCTTTCATCTCATCGGGCTTCGGCCACATGCCCTTACCGATCTGTGCCACCCCCGGAAAGCCGGTGCTGAGACCCGCATCGACGTTGGCATCTTCGTAAGCGACAATCCAGGGCTGCGCTTTGATCGTCTCCTTCGGCAGCACAGGACCTGCCTGCATGCTCGTATGGATTTCATCGCCCGTGCGGTCGAGAAACCCGGTGTTGATGAAGACGACCCTGTCCTTCGCAACTTTGATACAGGCGCGCAGGTTCACCGTGGTGCGCCGTTCTTCGTCCATGATTCCGACTTTTACCGTGTTGACCGGCAAACCGAGAATCTCCTCGACCCGGCCGAACAGATCACAGGTGAGCGCAACTTCGTCCGGGCCGTGCATCTTCGGCTTCACGATATAGATACTGCCAGTCCGCGAATTGCTGAGGGCTCCGTTGCCATGCAGATCGTGCATCCCGCAAAAACTGGTGATGGCGGCGTCGAGGAAACCCTCCGGGATTTCATTGCCTTGCGCATCGAGCACTGCATCGGTGGTCATCAGATGACCCACGTTGCGCACCAGCATGAGACTGCGCCCGTGCACTACCAGCGGCTCGCCCGTTGGGCTCGTGTACTCACGGTCGGGATTCAGCCGTCGCACAATGGTACGCCCGCCTTTGTCGAGCGATTCCTCGAGATCGCCCTTCATGAGCCCCAGCCAGTTGCGATAAACGATGCACTTGTCCTCGGCGTCCACCGCAGCTACCGAATCTTCGCAGTCTTGAATCGTTGTCACTGCGCTTTCCAGGAAGACATCCTTCACACCCGCTGGGTGCGCCTGACCGACGTTGTGTTCGCGGTCGATTTGAATGTCGATATGCAGACCGTTGTTGACCAGCAGGATAGAACTCGGATCGTCTTCGTTGATGCAACCGGCGAACTGCCACGGGTCGACAAGAGAGGTGTTCCCGCCATTGTCGAGTACAGCGCGCAACTGCCGCTGGCCATCCGCCTCACCAATGCCATAGGCAATGACTTCAGTGTGACTGGCATCCACCAGTGGCACGGTTGCATCGAGAAATGCCGCCGCCCGCGCAACCACGAGCTCACCCCGCGCAGGATTGTAGCTATTGCCTTTCTCACGCCCGGGTTCCTCGGGGAAGATGTCGGTTCCATAGAGCGCGTCATAGAGACTGCCCCAGCGAGCGTTGGCCGCATTAAGGGCAAATCTTGCATTCATCACGGGTACCACGAGCTGCGGCCCGGCCAGTTGGGCGATCTCTTCATCCACGTTGGTTGTCGAGATAGTGAACGCGTCGGGTGGCGCCACCAGATAGCCAATCTCTTCCAGGAACGCTTTGTACTCCGCCGCATCCAGCGCCTGACCTTTGCGCGCAATATGCCATTCGTCGATCTGTGCCTGGAGTTCATCACGCCGCGCAAGCAGGTCTGCATTGCGGGGTTGCAGTTCGGCCAGGAGCGCAGCGAAGCCCTCCCAGAATTCCGCCACATCGATCCCTGTCCCGGGCGCTATCTGTTCCGCCACCAGTGTGTCGAGCTCGATTGCAACCTGCAGTCCGCTACGCAGGATCCTAGTTATGTCGCTCATGGCTGTGCCCCATCCATCATTTAACGCGGCGTGCCGCAGAAAAAAGCGGGACAGTATAGCGGCGCCGGGTGAAGACCACTACAGCACGCTGGCGTAATGCGGGTTGTGGCGACTACAGGCCGAGAACAGCCTTGGCGATGATGTTCTTCTGAACTTCCCTGGAGCCGCCGAAAATCGAGGCTGCCCGGCTGTTGATGTACTTGGGGGTCACCGTTTCGGCATACTCAGGACCCGGCCAGGCTTCGTTGTAACCATTGAGTGAAATGAAGTTTGCGTGCGGCAGGCCGTAGAGGGCGACCACCTCGAGCTTCAACGTATTAATCTCCTGCTCGAGATCGACACCGGTATTTTTCGCCAGCGACGAGCCAGGGCCTGGCGACTCACCGCGCGACAGGCGGGCAAGCGTGAGTCGTTCTGCAAACTGCAGCGCCGAGATGAGAATCTCCAACTCGCTGATCCGGTTGCGAAATCCACTGTCGGACAACAGCGGCTCACCATCGTCGAGTTCTTTCATCGCGATCGCGCGAAGCTCTGCAACGCTCTCGCGCAGGCGGGTAGCGCTACCGCCACCACCACGCTCGAACTCGAGAAGGTATTTGGCAACGGTCCAGCCATCGTTCTCAGGTCCGACACGATTCGTCTGCGGTACCCGGACATCATCGAAGAAAACCTGATTGACCTCATGGTCTCCTGCGATGGTGATGATGGGTTGCACCGTGATCCCCGGCAAATCCATCGGGATCAGGAGGAACGTAATACCGGCCTGCGGCTTGCCTGACGAGTCGGTGCGCACGAGACAGAAAATGTGATCAGCAAACTGCGCGTGGGTCGTCCAGATTTTCGTGCCGTTGACGACATAGTCGTCACCATCGGCCACGGCGGCGGTCTTGAGACTTGAAAGATCCGAGCCGGAACCCGGCTCGGAGTAACCCTGGCACCAGTAATGCTCACCAGAGAGTATTTTCGGCAGGTAGTGAGCTTTCTGCTCCGGGGTACCGTATTTGAACAGCACCGGTGCAAGCATCCGCAGCCCCAGCGGTATCAGGCCAGGTGCTCCGGCTTTTGCGCATTCCTCGCCAAATATGTATTTTTGCGTCGCCGACCAGGCGGTGCCACCGTGTTCGGCCGGCCAGGCAGGGACTGCCCAACCCTGCTCCACCAGGATCTGCTGCCAGCGCATCGCGAGTGATTTATCTGCAAACACCGTAGTCGTGCGCGCACTTGCACGACGCATGTCGGGAGTCAGCCTGGCTGCCAGAAACGTCCTCACTTCCTCGCGGAAGCTTTCATCATCCTCGCTGAACGTCAGATCCAATGTCTGCTCCCGCCTGGTTTTTAACCAACGTTGCCAATCTTTCTACCGAACAGTCGAATCAATCGATGAGTTCCGGGTAGGGATTGCTGGTGCCGCTCATGTCACCCTTGCCCTCGTCGTTGTAGAGGATTGCGTAGTGGCGTTCGCTGAACTTCCAGCCATCCGCGGTTTTCACATACTTATCCTGATAACTACCGATATTGTGCATGCCACCGCCGTCGGCAAACTTGATGTCTTCGGTCAGATACCAGCGGCCACTCGCGCTGTCACCGTCGATCTGCAACGTCCCGTAGTTGACGATCTGCGCGACGAACGGAAATCCTGACATTGCGCCGACCCACAGAGCGACAATGGCTTCCTTGCCGTTCGCCTCCGGTGCACCCGGCAGCCGCCAGAGGCCATCTTCAGCCCACGTGTCAGCCCATGCCGCCTCATCGCGCCGGCACACCGCATCAGCGTAGCGGTAAACGAGCTCTCGAATCGCCAAATCATCTTCGATCATGCTGTCAGTCCTCCGCAGTAAAAAAATCGGCTCGTGGGGTCATCGTCGGGTCGTACACCGGTTCGCTGAGGTCCACACGATACTTTGCGGTATCGGCCGCAATGAGTCCGAACGAGCCGATGGTATCGCGCATATCGAGATACCATTTGGACTGAAAGTGCGCAGCGAGCGCCTCTTCGCTCTCCCAGCGTTCGAACACCCGAATTCGCCCGGGGTGCGTGGGTTCGATGCACCAGTCGTAGTCCAGGCACCCGGCTTCCGTCAGCGCGCCTTCAATGAGCGGCTTACCGGCTGCCAGCGCTGCTTCGAGATTTTCCGGCGGTAGATCGACCGTGCCCGAAATTATAATTTTCGTCATCCCCTCATCCTCATTCAATGTTCCTCGGTCAATGTTCCTCGGTGAGTAACGTTGTTAGTTTCCGCAACCAGGATGCCCGCACAAAATTATTTTCCCGCGAGTTGCTCCACCACAGGTGCAAATGCTTCCATCGCATCTTCGCCCACAGTTACGTAGGAGATGCCGTGCAGTTCCCGGCGTCGTTCAAGCTCATCGACGACCGCGGCTACGCTGCCGAAGAGCGCGTGCGGATGACGTGCCATATCGGCTTCGGAGTAACCGAACATTCCAGCGAAGGTCGTAAGCATCTGCGATGCATCGTCCATCACAAACGTGAAGTACGCCCCGATCTCGATTTCGAGGCTATCGAACCGCTCACCCGCCCCCTCGCGCACCCAGCCG
>CBDUDJ010000001.1:0-22169 GCA_965365885.1 uncultured Gammaproteobacteria bacterium | reverse complement strand
GCTGCAAAAAACGCTTTTATACATCGAAGGTCTTGGCCGGGAGTTATATCCGGAACTGGATCTGTGGGAGACCGCCAAGCCATTCATGGAATCCTGGATGACCGACCATGTCGGGCCAGCCGCTGCGCTGCGGGAGTTCGCCGAGCACGCACCCGAACTCCTCGCCCAGTTGCCGCAACTGCCTGCAGCAGTGCTCAACGCCAACATCAAGCTGAAGAGTCTGGAACGATCCTTCGGTAGACATTCGCAGGAACTTGCCGCGTTGGAAAAACGGTTGGACTCGCTGACCCGGGCAGGTAGAGTTCGCCGCACTTCGGGTGCGGGTCTGTTGATTCTCGCTACCGTGTTGCTGTGGAACCCGCTGACACAGTCTTTAAACTCCGGCGAACAGCTTGGCACGGCTGCAGGTTTGCTGAGCGCAGTACTCGGTACGCTGTTGCTGATCAGAGGTTAACGCCGCCTCGCCACGAATCGATTACCACGAGACATTATGGACATCATCGAAAAACTCACGCGCACTCTCGAAAGCCGTCGCAACGCTGATCCGGCGACGTCTTACGTTGCGTCTCTCTATGCAGATGGCTTGAACAGGATTCTTGAAAAAATCGGCGAGGAGTCAACCGAAGTCATTCTTGCGGCGAAGGAAGTTGAAAACGGTACAGACAAAGCGGCGCTCGTGCACGAAGTCGCAGATCTGTGGTTCCACAGCCTGGTTGCGTTGGTGCACTTGAATGTGGACCCCCAGGACGTCCTGCAGGCGCTTGAAGACCGCTCGGGAGTGTCCGGCCTCGATGAGAAACGCGCCAGAGGGCCCAAGCCCGGGAACTGAGCCGGAACAGACGCACACTCAACCGGTGTACGAAAGCCTATAATGGACCCGTAAATACGGAGATAGCTCATGTTTGGTGGATTTGGACTTACGGAATTACTGGTCGTACTGGCCATCGTGCTTCTCATATTCGGTCCCAAGCGGTTAAAAGGCCTCGGCGCCGATCTTGGATCGGCCATTAAAGGCTTCCGCACTGCAGTAACTGATGAAGAGAAGCCCGAAGCGCCTGTCGATCCAAAAATAATCGAAGGCGAGGTCGACGCCGAAGCGACGACACAGGAATCGACAAACAAACAAAACAGCAATGTTTGAAATCGGCTTTCCGGAACTGATGCTGATCGCCATCGTTGGCCTTCTGGTAATTGGTCCCGAACGCCTGCCGGAAGCACTGCGCGCACTCGGCCTCTGGTTCGGCCGAATGCGACGAAGTTTTACGGCCGTGAAAGCTGAAATTGAAAAAGAAATTGGCATGGATGAAGTCCGTCGCCAGTTGCACAACGAAGCGGTCATGGACGAGATGAAGCGTATCGAAAGCGAGGTTCGCGGCACTGTCGACGACGCTCAAGCATCACTGAACGAAGGCATCCAGGCAGCAGACAACTCCATTGCTCCGCCGGCAGACGCGGCAGACACTGTAGCGCAGGCATCTGAAGATGTGCCCGCCGACGCAGCCACAGATGCGGCCGCCACCGAGCAACCTGATTCCCAGGACAAAGCGCGCAATGGCTGACGTCCTGCCTGAAAAAACCGGCGCGGACCACGACGCGCTGGTCGACAGTACCGAGCAACCTTTTCTTGACCATGTGATCGAGCTGCGTCAGCGTATCCTGCATGGGCTGCTGGCGGTTATCGTGCTGTTCTTCCCCGTCTACTACTTCGCCAACGATCTCTACGGCTTCGTCGCAGCGCCGCTGATGGCTCACCTGCCAAACGATGGCAACATGATTGCAACCGAGGTCGCTTCACCGTTTCTGACCCCTTTCAAACTGGCAATCTTCACCGCGATATTTCTCGGGATGCCTTACCTTTTGCATCAGATCTGGGGGTTCGTATCCCCCGGTCTCTACAAGCACGAAAAAAAATTTGCGATGCCACTGCTTTTTTCGAGCATCGTGCTGTTCTACACGGGTGTCGCTTTCTCCTATTACCTGGTTTTTCCCTTGGTGTTCCAGTTTCTAGCTGGCGTTACACCGGATGGCGTTACCATGATGACGGACATCAACCGCTATCTCGACTTTGTCCTGAAGATGTTCTTCGCATTTGGTTTCGCATTCGAAATTCCAGTTGCGACCCTGCTGCTCGCCTGGACTGGAATTGCATCCGCGAAGAGCATGGCTAACAAACGACCGTACGTTATCGTCGGCTGTTTTGTTGTCGCCATGCTGCTGACGCCGCCGGATGTGATTTCACAACTGATGCTTGCGATCCCCACCTGGGTTCTTTTCGAAATCGGAATCGTTTTCGCCCGGCTGGCCGAACGGCGCAACGAAGAGATCATGTAACGACACAACAAACCGCATGCAGAACTGTGGCGGTCAGTGTGTTTTTCAGGCAGGCGTCTCGAGCAGGATAGTCACCGGACCGTCGTTCACCAGTGCCACCTTCATGTCTGCACCGAAGCGGCCGCCCTGCACCTCGCTGTGACGATCACTCAGGGCGCTCAGAAACTGTTCATAAAGCCTTCGCGCCTGCTCGGGTGGCGCTGCATTGCTGAATCCAGGCCGCCTGCCCCGACGCGTGTCTGCGGTGAGAGTGAACTGTGAGACAACCAGCACAGAGCCTGCGACATCCTGCACCGACAGATTCATTAATCCGGCAGCGTCCGCAAACACCCGCAGGCCAAGCACTTTATCGGCAAGGTAGTCGACTCCTGCACGATCATCGTCGGCAAAGACTCCCAGAAAGACCAGGAGGCCCTGTTCGATGTGTGCAATCGTTTCCGTGTCGACTTCGACGCTCGCCTGACTCACCCGCTGCAGTAGCGCGCGCATAAATCTCTTAAGAAGCTGCGGCCGACAGTGCCCGCTTGCGTTCGTGTTCCTTTAAGAACAGTTTGCGGATGCGGATCGTCTTTGGAGTAACTTCCACCAGCTCATCGTCATCAATGAATTCAAGCGCCTGTTCCAACGTCATCTTCAGTGCAGGAGTTAATATGACGTTCTCATCACTGCCAGCGGCGCGGACATTGGTGAGCTTTTTTTCCTTCAGCGGGTTGACCGTCAGATCGTTATCTCTGCTGTGGATGCCTACGACCATGCCTTCATAGATATGGTCGTTCGGTGCAACCGTCATGCGGCCTCGATTCTGCAGGTTGAACAGGGCATAGGCGACAGCTTTGCCCTCCGCGAGCGACACCAGCACACCGCTGGTACGGCGACCAACATCAGCTTCGGTCTGCTGGCCGTAACCGGCCGCCGCATAGGTGAGGATGCCGGTGCCCGAGGTAATCGACAGAAATATCGGGCGATAGCCCATCAGACCGCGGGTGGGGATGCGAAACCGCAGGCGCACACGACCGTGGCCATCCGGAATCATGTCTTCGAGTTCGCCACGCCGTTCACCAAGGGTTTCCATGACCTTGCCCTGATGGGCTTCTTCGATATCCGCGGTTACCAGTTCATAAGGCTCCAGCACAACTCCGTCCTGTTCCTTAGTGATCACCTGCGGCCTTGAGACGGCCAGTTCGTAGCCCTCCCGACGCATGGTTTCGATCAGCACCGACAAATGCAGTTCACCGCGGCCGGACACTTCGAAGCGATCCGGATCAGCCGTCTCGCGCACATTCAAGGCAACATTGTGGGAAGCTTCACGCAGCAGTCGTTCCTTCAACTGGCGACTCGTCAAGTAATCGCCTTCGCGCCCGGCGAACGGCGAAGTATTCACACAGAACAACATCGTGAGCGTCGGTTCATCCACGCTCAGTGGCGGCAGAGCTTCGACTTTCTCTGGTGCGCAAATTGTCTCGGAGATGCCGATGTTGTCCACCCCGGTTACACAGACGATATCCCCTGCAGCCGCGCGCTCACGCTCAATCCGCTCGAGTCCTCGATAGCCGAGCACGGACAGTACCCTGGCTTTACGCGACTTGCCTTCGCGGTCGACGACGACCACTGGAGTATTACGCTCAACGGCACCGCGGGAAATCCGCCCCACTCCCATCACGCCAACATAGCTTGAGTAGGCCAGAGCGCTGATCTGCAGTTGCAGCGGACCTGCCTCATCAACAATCGGCGGCGGCACGCGATCTATGATCAGATCGAGCAACGGCACCATGTCTGCGCTCAGAGAATCGGGTTCGAGTCCGGCCTGGCCCAGCAGCGCCGAGGTATACACGCAGGGAAAGTCGAGCTGCGCCTCACTCGCTCCGAGGTTGTCGAAGAGATCGAACACCTCGTCGACCACCCGATGGGGCTCCGCGCCAACGCGATCCACCTTGTTGACGACAACGATGGGGTTCAGCCCTGCCGCGAAGGCTTTCTGGGTCACAAATCGAGTCTGTGGCATGGGCCCTTCGACCGCGTCCACGAGCAGCAAAACCGAATCTACCATCGACAAAATGCGTTCAACCTCGCCGCCAAAATCGGCGTGACCCGGGGTATCCACCACATTGATCCGATAATCGCGATATTCAATTGCTGTGTTCTTTGACAATATGGTGATGCCGCGCTCTCTTTCGAGCTCATTGCTGTCCATTACCCGCTCGATTTTGGCATCCGCAAGCCCAAGCGCGCCCGTCTGCTGCAGCAGGCGGTCAACGAGGGTGGTCTTGCCGTGATCGACGTGGGCAATGATTGCGACATTGCGAAGCTGATTTTGGGACACTAGACTGCGCGGCCGGGGAAAAAGGTGCGCAAGTATGCCCAAACAGCACAAAGCTGTCGCGTTGATTTCAGGTGGACTGGATTCCATGCTGGCCGCCAGGGTCATCCTGGATCAGGGCATCGCCGTGGAAGGCGTTAATTTCTTTACCGGCTTCTGCGTTGAGGGTCACACGCACGCAATTCGCGAAAAACGCAGAAGCCAGCCTAGACGCAACAACGCACTGTGGGTTGCCGAGCAGTTAGGCATAAAACTGCACATCATCGACGTGATCGACGAATACAAAGATGTCCTGCTCAATCCGAAACACGGTTACGGCGCCAATCTCAATCCCTGCCTGGATTGCAAGGTATTCATGGTCCGCAAGGCCGTTGAGCTGTGCGCCAGCAGCACGACGGGGGCGTTGGACGAACTCGACTTCGATTTCATCATCACCGGCGAAGTCGTCGGCCAGCGGCCCAAAAGCCAACGCCGTGAAACGATGCCGCTCATCGCCCGGGAATCCGGCGCCGATGACCGGCTGCTGCGGCCGCTATGCGCAAAGCACCTGCCGGAAACCCTGCCGGAACGTGAAGGCTGGGTGGATCGCAGCAAGCTATTCGACTTTCACGGCCGCAATCGCAAGCCACAGATTGAACTGGCGCAAAAACTGGGTTTCAGCGACTGGGCGCAGCCGGCCGGGGGTTGCTGCTTTCTCACGGACGCGAAGTATTCCGCCAAGCTGGCAGATCTGTGGCAGGCCCACGGCAGCCGTGACTACGAGCTCGACGACATCATGCTGCTTAAGGTCGGTCGCCATTTGCGCCCCGCCACTGACTGGAAATTGATCATCGGCCGTGAACACGGCGAAAACCAATACCTGGAAGGCTACCGCAAGCAATTCGTCACGCTGCGACCGGTAAGCCACAAAGGGCCGTTGTGCCTGGTTGACGGCATCGCGACAGCGGCCGATCAACACCTGGCGGCACGCATCCTCGCGCGGTATTCGCAAGGCCGTGATGCAAGTGAGGTCACCGTCAGCATCAGCCAGCCCGACGGCACATGCGAGGAACTGACGGTTACGCCCTGTCGGCCAGAGGAAATTTCGCAGGAATGGCATGTCGGTGCTTGAAACGATAGATGCTCGGGGGTTACTGTGCCCGCTTCCGGTGATCAGAACGCAGGACGCGATAAAGCGACTGGCACCGGGCACCGTGCTGGAAGTACTCGCAACCGATGCCGGAACACTGCAGGACATTCCTGCCTGGTGCCGGGTGCACGGACATGAATTGCTGAAAATTGAAGAAAGAGCGGAAGAGCGACTGGAAGAATACGCAGAAACGGGGGACGATGCCTGGGGAAGGCAGATAATCCGCATCACGATTCGAGTTTGCGCCTGAAGGTGTTTTGCGCACTGTTATAGTGCATTTTCGTCCCTGATGATCAATAGCGCACCAAATCAGTGCGATTGTGAGTGCGCGCTTCTCTGGCTTCTCGCCAATTCGGCCCGCTGCTGCATGGCACAATAATTGCCAGTTAGTTGCTAATTAGCCGCTATCAGTTGCCAATAGTTGCCAATAGTTGCCAGGGTGGCGGTGATTGTGGTGGCCGCCGTGCTGGGACGTAAAAAAAACCTTTATTCAGGAGCAGGAACAAAAGATGTCTGATAACACACTCAATCTAATCAAAGACAACGACGTCAGGTGGGTCGATCTCCGATTTACGGACCCCAGGGGCAAAGAACAGCACACCACCATTCCCGCCAGCCGGGTTGATAGCGATACCATCGAGGAAGGCATCATGTTCGATGGCTCCTCCATTGCCGGTTGGAAATCCATCAACGAGTCAGACATGATCCTGATGCCCGACGACTCAACGCCTGTGATCGATCCTTTCCGTGATGACACGACGCTGAATCTGCGTTGCGACATCGTCGAACCCTCGACCATGCAACCCTACGAACGCGATCCCCGCGGTATTGCCAAGAAAGCAGAGGCCTATCTCAACTCCACCGGAATCGGCGACACGGCCTACTTCGGACCAGAGAACGAATTCTTCGTCTTCGATGACGTCCGCTGGAAGACGGAAATGAGCGGAGCTTCCTACCATATCTCCGCAGAAGAAGCGGCCTGGGAATCCAATGCCGAGTTTGACGGCGGCAACCTCGGCCACCGACCGGGTATCAAGGGTGGCTATTTTCCAGTGCCGCCGGTCGATTCAGCCGCGGATCTCCGCGCCGCGATGTGCAATGCCATGACCGCCATGGGCCTTGAAATCGAAGTCCACCACCACGAAGTGGGAACCGCCTGCCAGAACGAGATCGGCGCGCTGTTCAACACGCTGGTACGCAAGGCCGACGAAGTGCAGATCTATAAATACTGTGTGCAGAACGTTGCCGATGCCTATGGCAAAACTGCCACGTTCATGCCCAAGCCTCTCGTTGGCGACAACGGCAATGGCATGCACGTCCACCAGTCGATTGCCAAAGAGGGCAGCAACATTTTTCACGGCGATGCCTACGCCGGAATCTCGGAGACCGCACTGTTCTACATCGGCGGCATCATCAAGCACGCACGGGCACTGTGCGCCTTCGCCAACGCCAGCACCAATTCCTACAAACGCCTGATACCGGGATTCGAAGCTCCGGTGCTGCTTGCCTACTCGGCGCGCAACCGCTCTGCCTCAATCCGGGTGCCTTATATCCAGGGCGGTAATCCGCTCGCTTATCGAATCGAGGTTCGCTTCCCCGACAGCACCGGCAACCCCTATCTGTGCTTTGCTGCCATGCTGATGGCCGGCCTCGACGGCATCAAAAACCAGATCCATCCAGGCGATTCGTTCGACAAAGATCTTTACGATCTGCCGGCAGAAGAACTCGAAGGTGTGCCAACCGTGGCAAGCTCCCTTGAACAGGCGCTCGGTGCGCTCGATGAGGATCGGGATTTCCTGAAAGCGGGCGATGTCTTCAGCGATTCCGCAATCGACGGCTATATCGAGCTCAAGCAGGAAGAAGTCGCCCGTCTCAATGCCTCGACGCACCCGGTCGAATTCGAGATGTACTACAGTCTTTAGCCGCAGGCGCTCTATAGCCGCAGGCGCTCTATAAGCCGCAGGCGCTCCGTCGGCTGAACGGGATAGCGTTCACAAAGCCTCAATTTGCTTGCAAATTGGGGCTTTTTTTTGCCGCTCGAAGGTTCAAAATACACGCCCGGATCGTAGTGATGAGTTGATCTATGCGCACCAGCACCGTAGTTAGAGGTAAGGCTAAAAATAAGATTAAAGGCAGCAATCTTGTCGTCTGCCTCGTCGAAAACATCCTAGCGAGCGCCGCGGCCACAGGTGTAGCGGCCGTAAGCGCCGCCCTCCTCATCGCAGCACTGCTGCTACCGAGTGCTGCGACGGCCGCACAGATCTATAAGCACACTGATGAAAATGGCAACGTCGTTTACACCGACGTTCCACCGCGAGCTGGCGAGAACGCAGAGACGGTGGAAGTGCAGGTCACGGCACCGAATTCGTTCGAAACCCCGGATGCGCATCGCGTTGATCCCAATGCCTGGATCGTGGACCCGGACGCTGAAAGCGAAGCCGCGGCGTTCAGCTATCAGTCCTCTCGCATCACCTCTCCTGCAGACGATGAAAGTCTCCGCGAGAATGCCGGTAGCGTGACGCTGACAGCCGAGATCGTGCCGAATTTACGCACCGGCCACCAATTGCTTCTCGTCATCGACTCGACTGTGCAACAGGTCACGCGCAGCCCTCACTTCAAGTTGACCAATGTCGACCGTGGCAGTCACGTTGCCCGCGTGGATGTGGTGGATGGCGCGGGTAAAGTGCTCCTGAGCGGCGAACCTTCCACCTTCCACCTGCAGCGGTTCGCCGGGGGCGATCCACCTCGTCCTGTCCAACCAATTGCCCCGCCACCGTCAACACCGCCGCCGGCGAGGCCGAGTCCCGTCCGATCTGGCAACTAGAGCATTCGGCAAGCTTGTCAACGCACTATTTTGGTGCATACTAGGCCAGCAGAAGCCATCACTCACTACAGCTTGTGGTTAGGTGTGAATCAACAGCCGCCCAAAAGACATGCCTCAGCCAGTCAGTGAGCGTTCACTAACTTCAAAATCCAGAGTTGGACCATTTCTTGCTCCCTCCAGCCCATGGGCGGATCACACGATAAATTCATGAACCGAAGCAGGGACCCAAACCTGGTTACCGAAGCGGTGTTGGACGTGCTTACCACCGCGGTGCTCGTGGTGGAGGACGAAGCACTCACGATCGGTTACATGAACTCTGCTGCAGAGGCCATCTTCGGGACCAGTAAGCAGCAGAGTGTGGGTACCAGCGTGCTCGATCTGCTGCTCGACCATCCCGGCAGTGACGCCGTAGAAGCGTTCCACCGGTTTACCGATGTCTTCACCTCCGAACAATCGATCACCCTGCGGGCTGCGGAGTTCCGCACGCGTTCCGGTTCGCAAGTCACGGCAGATCTCACCGCATCGCTCGACGCGGTGAGCCGGTGTCTCATCATCGAGTTACAGCCGATCAATCGGCTGGTACGCATCAATCGTGATGATCAGGCGCTTGCATCCGCAGAAACCACTCGCCGACTGGTGCGAGGTCTCGCCCACGAAATCAAGAACCCGCTTGGCGGCTTGCGCGGTGCGGCGCAACTACTCGAACGTGAACTCGAAAACCGTGCACACACCGAATACACAGGGATCATCATTCAGGAGGCCGACCGGCTCTCCGAACTCGTCGATCGCCTGCTTGGTCCGAGCCGTAAGCCACGCATCGAGCCGAGCAACATTCATGAAGTGCTCGAGCACGTGGTCCGGCTGGTGGACGCTGAGATGCCCGGGCAGGTCAGATTTGTCAGAGACTATGATCCAAGCCTGCCGGAAATCCAGGGCGATGAATCGCAGATCGTCCGGGCTTTGTTGAATATTGTGCGCAACGCCTGGCAGATTCTCGATGAACAGCCACCGGCGAATGGCGACGCCGAGATCACATTGCGTACCCGGGTGGTCAGAACGTTCACCATCCGTTCTGTTCTGCATCGGCTGGTCGCCCGGATCGATATCATCGACAACGGCCCAGGGGTTGCCGAAGACCTCGTGGGGCAAATTTTCGTTCCGATGATCAGCGGTCGACCGCAGGGCACCGGATTGGGTCTTGCGATCACTCAGTCCATCATCAGTCAGCACGGTGGCATCATCGAATGTGCCAGCCAACCCGGCAAAACCTGCTTTTCCGTCTTTTTACCCCTGGAGGAACCCGTCAATGACGGCTCAGACGACCGATAGCGCGATCGAACAGCCGCGGCGCAACAACCGCGTGTGGGTGGTCGATGACGACCGCTCCATTCGCTGGGTTCTCGAACGCGCAATGACCCGGGTGGGAATCGCAATCACTGCTTTTGCCTCGGCGGACAATGCCATGCACCACCTGCATGATGAAAGACCCTGCGCCGTCATTACCGATGTCCGTATGCCGGGGATGGATGGACTGAATTTCATCGAACAGATCCACGAAGCGCATCCGGGCCTGCCGGTTATCATCATGACAGCGCACTCCGATCTGGAATCAGCAATCAATGCCTATCAGAGCGGAGCTTTCGAGTACCTGCCAAAACCCTTCGACGTTGACGACGCGGTTGCCATTGTCCAGCGCGCGATGGCAATCACTGACGAACAAGCGCCCCTGGCTGTCCCTGAGGTCGCACCCGAGCAGGAAATCATCGGCCAGGCACCGGCAATGCAGGAAGTATTCCGCGCCATTGGCCGCCTGGCCAACTCCAACGTCACTGTCCTCGTGCGTGGCGCATCAGGCTCCGGCAAGGAACTCGTCGCCCGGGCACTGCATCGCCACAGCCCGCGGGCACAAGCTGCATTCGTCGCTCTGAACGTCGCCGCAATCCCGCACGAGCTCGTGGAATCGGAATTATTCGGACATGAAAAAGGCGCGTTCACCAGTGCTCACAGCCGGCGCATCGGTCGCTTTGAACAAGCCAATGGCGGTACGCTTTTTCTCGATGAGATCGGCGATATGCCACAGGACACACAGACCCGGCTGCTGCGGGTATTGGCCGATGGTGAATTTTATCGCGTGGGCGGCCACTCGCCCATCAAGGTGGACGTGAGAATCATCGCAGCCACTCACCAGAACCTCGAAACGAAAGTTCGGGACGGGGGTTTCCGCGAGGATCTGTTTCATCGCCTGAACGTTATCAGTGTCCACGTACCGGACCTCGCCGAACGCCGGGAAGACATACCAGTTCTGGCCAGACACTTTCTCGATCAGGCAGCCGAAGAACTCGGCGGCAAGCCCAAGGTTCTGCGTCCAGAAACGATCGACTACGTCTGTGCGCTCGACTGGCCGGGCAACGTCCGACAACTACAGAACACCTGTCGCTGGCTGACGGTCATGGCCTCCGGCCGGCAGATCCATATCGAGGATCTGCCGCCTGAATTGAAATCCCCAGCCGGCCTCGAGCGTGCCGCGGGGCTTACCGTTGGGGACTGGACAGCGGCGCTGGCCCTCTGGGCGCACGAGGCTGCAGCGAGCGAGACCCAGCAGCCATTGCTGGACACCGCGCTGCCCGACTTCGAACGAGTGATGATCCGTGTCGCACTCGAGCAGACCGGTGGCAGGAAACGCCAGGCAGCGGAACTTCTAGGCTGGGGCCGCAACACGCCGACCCGCAAGATTGCCGAGCTCGATCTGCACGACCTGTGAACACGGTCTCGTGAACAAGATGGCGCTGCACGTCGTCCTTTATCAGCCGGAAATCCCGCCAAACACCGGGAACGTGATCCGACTCTGTGCCAATACCGGGGCAAAGCTGCACCTGATCGAGCCCCTGGGGTTCACCCTGGATGACGCACGAATGCGCCGCGCGGGACTCGATTATCATCAGTGGGCCGACATGCAGATTCATGATTCACTCGAGACCTGTCTGCGCGAAATCGACGGCAACATCTGGGCGTTCACCACCAAGGGTACTCGCAGCCACAGCGAGGCTGAGTACCGCAGCGGTGATGTGCTGTTGTTTGGACCCGAAACACGCGGACTTCCGGATTCGGTGTTGGGGATGCTCGAAGAGAATCAGCGCCTGAGGATTCCGATGGTCGCGCAATCGCGCAGTATCAATCTGGCCAATACCGTTGCGATCGGCTTGTTCGAGGCCTGGCGGCAGTTGGGGTATTCAGGAGGCAATTAGTTAGCCGTTGTGCAGCGACGGCGGCTGATCAGTGTTTGATCTGGGGCTCATCGTGCTGCTGTTTGAGCGCTTCTTCGTAGGCCGCATCGAAGTTGACCGGGGCCAGTTGCAGCGGCGGAAATCCGCCGCGGACAATCAGTGAGTCGAGCGCTTCGCGAACATAAGGAAACAGTGTGTTCGGACAGACCGTACCCAGTACCCGATGGGTTACCTGGTCGTCGAGTCCCGTCATGTGGAAAACGGCCGCCTGTTGGATTTCGGCAATGAACGCTGTGCGCTCACCGGCCTGACGCGCCTTCACTGTAGCCGTCAGGATCACTTCATAGCGGTCTTCGGCCACCTTATGCGAACGGTTGTTTATCTCGAGATCGATTTCCGGCTGCCATTGTTCGCGGAAAACCCCGGGTGAATTGGGCGATTCGAACGAGGAGTCTTTCAAATACAGTCGCTCAAGGCGCACTTGCGCACTTGCACTGCTGTCCTGCGTTGCACCTGTCAGCGGTTGCTCGGGGCTCTGGTCGTCCTGATCGCTCACGCTTTCACCACGGGTAGATTCTGGTTGCGCCACTCTGCGAGACCGCCGGTCAGGCGGTGGACGTTTGCAAAGCCTTTTTTCCGCAGTATCGTCCCCGCGCTGCCTGAATGCTGGCCCATCTTACAAGCAACCACCAGCGGCCGTTCCGTAAATTTCTTGAGCTCATCGACGCGGGAGTCCAACGCTGAGAAGGGAATATTCACAGAGTCCACGATGTGCCCCGCAGCGAATTCCTTTTTGTCGCGCACATCCAGGACGAGCGCATTTTCTCGATTGACCATATCCACGAGCTGCTGGGCGGATACTGCCGGGCCACCGCGTTGGGTTTCATTGCGGATAAACAGGGCCAACAGAAGTACGAAAGCACCAACAAGATAGGGGTGATTTACGATGAATTCAAAGACCTGGTCCATAGCTAATCGTGCCTTCGTGGGTTCGCCCGCGTCGTGGAAAACGCGCGATTATACACACCTCGGCGCACGGATCTGGCCTCTTTCTGCTAGAATCCGCGCCGTCTCAACCCTCACCATTTGTGCATGAAGAACACTACCCTGCTCGTCGTTCTGGATGGCTTCGGGCACAGCGAAGCGACGCAGGGTAATGCGATCGCCCAGGCCGTTACACCCAACTGGGACCGGTACTGGAGCGAGCAGCCACACAGCTTGATTACCGGTTCAGGCCGCGAGGTTGGCTTGCCAGACGGTCAGATGGGTAACTCGGAAGTCGGCCACATGAATCTGGGCGCGGGAAGAGCCGTCGACCAGGACCTCAGCCGCATCAACCGCGCCATCGAAGAGGGGGATTTTGCCCGCAACCCCACTTTCAACAAATTGTTCGAGCGAATCCTGAGCAGCAACAGCACGCTCCACGTGATGGGGTTACTTTCCTCCGGTGGTGTGCACAGCCATGAAGACCAGATCTTCGCGCTCATCAGGCTCGCCGCTGCCGCTGGTATTTCGCACATCATGTTGCACGCTTTCCTGGATGGCCGTGACACGCCACCAAGCAGCGCAACCGATTCATTGGAACAGGCCCGCAGCCTCATGGCAGAACTTGCCGTGGGACATGTCGCTTCGATCTGCGGGCGCTATTTCGCCATGGACCGAGACCGCCGCTGGGATCGCCTGGAGCGCGCATACAATCTGCTGACGCGCGGCGAAGCTCCGTTTCATGCGAGCGATCCCCTCGACGCCCTGCAACTGGCATACGCTCGCGGCGAGAGCGACGAATTTGTCCAGCCTACTGCCGTTCATGCTCCCAATGATCTGCCGGTGCGAATCTGCGATGGCGATGCGCTGGTGTTCATGAATTTTCGCGCGGATCGCGCGAGGCAGCTCAGCCGCGCGATTATCGATCCGGAGTTCGCCGACTTCGATCGCAGAACCGTTGTGAATCTTGCTGATTTTGTCACGCTCACCCGCTATGCCGACGACATTCCGACGGAAAGTGCCTTCGAGTCCACGATACTGAGCAACACCCTGGGAGAATTCCTCGCCGCATCCGGTCGTACTCAACTGCGTATCGCGGAAACCGAAAAATATGCCCACGTGACGTTCTTTTTCTCCGGAGGCAGGGAAGACCCCTTCGAAGGCGAACGGCGACTTCTGATACCCTCACCGAAAGTAGCCACTTATGACCTGTGTCCGGAGATGAGTGCGAAAAAAGTCACGGATGAACTGATAAACGCAATCCGTTCGCGCGAGTTCGACACCATCATCTGCAACTACGCCAACGGCGATATGGTCGGCCACACCGGCGTGTTTGACGCCGCTATCATCGCCGTGGAAACACTCGATACCTGTCTCGGTCGAATCGAAGGAGCTTTAGCGGAAGTCGGCGGTCAGATGCTCATCACGGCAGACCATGGCAACGTTGAACAGATGCACGACCATTCCAGCGGTCAGGCTCACACGGCCCACACCTGCGAACCCGTACCTCTGGTGTATGTGGGGCCGCAGAACGTCGAGCTGGCGGAACGCGGGATACTGTCGGACATCGCACCAACTCTGCTGGACCTGATGCACATGGCGGTACCCACCGAGATGACCGGGCACTCGATCGCGACCATCAGCGAGCAACGTGACAACTGACGTTGGAGCAACCTGCGTACCTTGAGCCTTTTTTATTCACTAAATCGACTAGCAGAATTTCTGGACAAGAACCAGCTAGTCTCGCGACAGGACGTCGCGGGAATTTATCGAGCACGTAAGTGCTCGATTCTACGAGTAATCAGCCTCGGCTGTCTGAGCCTCCTTCCGCTGTTTGGCAACGCTGCCGAGATCGGCGATCCCGCCGCCACCCGCCAGGCTCTAGATGCCGTGGTCGAGCGCCTCAATGCCCTCACCGAGTGGTTCGACGAGGCGCAAGAGCAGCGTGTTCGCTGGCTCAACGATCTCAAGCGCAAAGACACTGAAGTGGCAAAAGTCGCAGCAGAGGTCGAGCTTGCGAACCAGGATCTGCTGGCGGTGAATGCTGATCTTGCAGCATTGCGCGTCACGCAGAGCGGCCTGGAAACCCGGCGCGACGAGCAGGCGACAAAGATTTCTGAACATCTCGCAGCAACCTATCGAATGAGTGGTGATGACTTTCTGAAACTCCTGTTGAATCAGGAATCACCCGACGCAGTGGATCGCATGGCGCGTTACCACCGTTACTTCACCGAGGCGCGGATGGCCACACTGCAGGAGTTTCAAAACACACTCGATGAGCTCGAAGCCAATCGACGGAAGCTGGAAACCCGCCAGGAAGATGAACGTGGCAAGCAGGAAGCGTTGAACCAACGCCGCCTGGCCCTGGTCAGAGAACGGCAACAACGCAAAGGCCTGATTGCCGAACTCGATGAAGATGTCGAAGGTAAAACGCGCGAACGCACTCGACTTGAATCGGACAGGCTGCGACTCGAGGAGCTTTTCGACGAGTTACGCCGCCGCTCAGCGGAACTCGATGGCAGCGCGTTCGTCGCGCGTAAGCAAAGACTCCCGTGGCCACTCCAAGGCAAACTGACCCACGGCTTTGGCCAGTCGCGAGCCGACGGCCGGTTGTCCTGGCATGGCATCGTGCTGGCCGCAGCAGAAGGCACCCCAGTTACGGCGGTGTTTCGTGGCCGCGTCGTTTTCGCAGACTGGTTGCGTGGATTCGGGCTTCTGACGATCGTCGATCACGGCAGCGGCTACATGACTCTCTACGGTCACGCCGACATCCTGCTCAAGGCCGTGGGCGACTGGGTGGAAAGCGGCGAGCTGATTGCCCGCGCCGGCCGTAGTGGCGGCCAACGCACGAGTGGCCTGTACTTTGAAGTACGTCAAAAAGGTGCGGCACGCGATCCTATAGGATGGCTGGTCAAACGCTAGGCCCGAAGACCGAAAGCACCAGATGGCCAGGTCAAACGGGCCTGGAGAGTCAAACAACAAACTGCGACACTTTAGTTTATGACATTGCGACCCATAACACTCATCGGCATCGTAATCAGCATGGTTACCGGCATCGCGCTCGGAATAGTCGGCTATCACAGCTGGCTCGACGACCATGGCCAAAACCCGGAAGTCCTGTCCTTCGAAGAGGTACTCAATCAGGTACAGGCGAGCTACGTCGATGAAGTCGACAAGCACGAACTGGTAAGCGGCGCGCTGCGCGGCATGCTGGACAACCTCGATGCACACTCGAACTACCTGGACGTCGAGGATTACAACAGTCTGCGGGCAGAGACCAGTGGCCGATTCGGCGGCGTCGGAATCGAACTTGGCCTGGTCGACGATTTCTTCACCGTCATCTCGCCGCTGGACGATACACCAGCGAGCGCTGCCGGATTACAACCCGGCGACCGAATTCTCGAACTCGATCAAGAATCACTGCGCGGCAAGAAGCTGATGGACGTGGTAGAACTACTGCGCGGTGAACCCGGCACTGATATTGACATGCGCTTGAGTCGGGACAACGCAGATCCTTTCAATGTTGCGCTGACCCGCACGACAATCGAAGTGAAGAGTGTCAGCGGCCATCTCGTAGAACCTGGCTACGGCTACATTCGAATTTCCCAATTTCAAAGCGCCACCGGAGAGGAGTTCGCTGGCAAACTCAACGATCTCATCGAGGCAAACGAGACAGGACTCAACGGTCTGATCCTGGATCTGCGCAACAATCCAGGCGGCGTGCTACAGGCATCCGTCGCCGTGGCTGATTCGTTTCTGGAAGAAGGTCTAATCGTCTACACGCAAGGCCGTCTACCTTCGAGTCAATTGAAATACCGTGCGTCTGGCACAGATGTTCTTGCAGGAGCGCCCATCGTCGTTCTCATTAACAACGGCTCTGCGTCTGCCGCCGAAATCGTAGCCGGGGCGCTGCAGGACCACGAACGGGCGCAACTGATCGGTACCACAAGCTATGGAAAAGGCTCGGTCCAGTCTGTGATGCCGCTGTCAGGTGATCGGGCGATCAAGCTGACCACCGCCTACTACTACACGCCCGATGGCCGTTCTATCCACAAGATAGGAATCCAACCAGACATCACCGTCGACCCAGCCGACATCACGGCAAATCGCTATGATGATGTCGTGATGGCGCAGGCGATGGATATGCTCAAGCAGGCACGCGAAGACACCGCTGCAGGTCTCCACGCTCGCTTGTAGTTCCTGCTGAAAGCACTGCAAAGCTGGTAATCGTAGCGGCGCGCACTTATTCTGTTGTGCCTAATAAACAACAGGGATTATTGTCCTTGCTCAGCTTTATTAGGCCTCTCGCAAAACTCTTTTTTGTTTGCTCGCGCGCGTCACTCGCGCTCGCGACCGTGTTAGCTGTGCCGCTTCAGGCCGCAGAGTTGCGCGCAGCACAACTGGCGATCGTCGTGGACGACCTTGGTTACAATCTCGCTCGAGCCGAGCGAATTCTCGCAGTACCGGGGAGACTCACGCTTGGCATATTACCCTTTGCTCCTCATTCACCCGCAATCGCCAGGCGTGCACAAATTGCCGGCAAAGAAATCATTCTGCATCAACCGATGGAGCCTATCGCGGAATCTCACGGTCACCTGGAACGCGGCACTTTGACGATGCAAATGTCAGCCGAACACTTCAATCAGCATTTCGCTGACGCGCTGGCCGCAGTGCCATACGCGGTCGGTGTAAACAACCATACCGGCAGTCTCCTCACTCAACATCGCGAACCGATGAACAGGCTCATGCGGAAAATGCGCGCTCGCGGTCTATTTTTTCTCGACAGCCGGACCACGGCACAAACCGTCGCGCTTTCGACCGCACGCGACTGGCAGGTACCGGCAATCCGGCGGGATGTGTTCCTTGATCACACGCTCGACCGCAGTTCGATGCACCATGAATTTGACCGCGCGCTGCAAATCGCCCGACGCAAGGGGCACGCTGTGTTGATCGCCCACCCACACCGGCTGAGTCTGGACGTGCTCGAGGAGCGCATGGCGACGCTGCCTGCTGAAATTACACTGACAACGCTCGGCAATCTAGTGAAGGGGCAGGTCAGTCCGCTTGCTCAAACAACGCTTGCCCGGCGCGAAAGTCCAACGTTCCTGCATAGATCGCTCGGCCAGTAATCGCGCCAAGCAGAGTACCTGAGGAACCCGCAAAAGCTGCCTTGAGGTTGTCGATGTCCTCGAGACTGCTGATGCCCCCCGAGGCGATCACCGGCACACTGGTCGATTCAGCAAGTGCAAGCGTCGCGGCGATGTTCACACCTGTCAGCATGCCATCACGCGCGATGTCGGTGTAGACGATCGCCGCAAGATCGAGTTCGGTGGTGTCCCGCGCAAATTCAATTGCCTGGATCGCGGAAGTTTCATCCCAGCCTGCAAGCGCAAGGCGCCCATCACGCGCATCGAGTCCAAGAATCAGCTTACCCGGGAACTCCTGCACCGCGGTTCGCAGAAATGCGGGCTCCGCCACCGCGCGGGTGCCGACGATGGCTTGTGAGATGCCTGCATCGAGGTAGGCAGCAATCGTTTCGGTGTCTCGGATACCACCGCCGATCTGCACGGGCACAATCCCCGCGGCGGCGGCAATTTCTTCCACCAGGCCCCTGTTGCGCGGTTCACCGGCAAAAGCGCCATCCAGATCAACCAGATGCAGGCGCTTAGCACCTTGCTCTACCCAGTGTCTGGCCATGGCAACCGGATCATCGGAGAAGACGGTGACATCAGCCATGCGGCCCTGCTGTAAGCGAACACATTTGCCATCTTTCAGATCGATGGCCGGAATCAGCAACATCGCGCTACAGGCTGCCCTTGGTCGAAGGCACCTGCCCGGCCATCCGAACATCGGGCGTGACAGCCATCCGCAGAGCGCGGCCGAAAGCTTTGAACAGCGTTTCCGCCTGATGGTGGGCGTTGTCGCCGCGCAGGTTGTCCAGATGCACGGTGATCTGTGCGTGGTTAACCAGTCCCTGGAAGAACTCCTTCAGCAGGTCGACATCGAAGTCGCCGATCCGCCCGCGGACATAGTCGACCCGATATTCGAGTCCAGGACGACCGGAAAAATCGACTACCGCCCGCGACATGGCTTCGTCCAGCGGAATATAGGCATGGCCGTAACGCTGTATGCCCGATTTATCACCCACTGCCTGGGAAATGGCCTGGCCAAGCACAATGCCGACGTCTTCGACGGTGTGGTGAGCGTCTACGTCGAGGTCACCCTTCGCCTGAACCTCCAGATCGATCAGGCCGTGGCGTGCGATCTGAGTGAGCATATGCTCGAAAAACGGCAAACCGGTGTGCAAATTAGCGACCCCGGTACCATCGAGATTCACGCTCAGGGCGATCTGAGTCTCTTTCGTATCGCGACTGACGCTCGCTTGCCGGCCGGACCCGGATTTACCACTCATCGCTTTGCCCATGGCTGAAAAACCGCGCAAGTATACGTATCACGGACCTGCGCAGCATCTTTCATTGCAAGCAGGAGCTTGCCGGCGCGGCGGCTGCCGCCCTCTAAAGCCGGTCCAACAAACTGCCGTACGGCAGGAATCGGTTTTCGCTGTTGGCTTTGATCCAGCCGGTTAGATCCACAGGATAAGCATCACGCTCCTTCAACAGCTTCGCCAGAACGATTACAGGAGAATTCGCACCGGCCTCCCAGGTCGCAAAGCGCCCTTCAGCCAGAGTAAAGAGTCGGATGAGTGAGACGACTTCACCACTCGTCAGGCCTGCAACTGCGCCAGCCCAGTCCATCGAGGGGCTTTGTCGCGCGAAAGCTGCAAGTTGCGCCACTGCATCTGCGGCCAGACCGAATTCCGGCGCTTCCAGCTGCGCTGACGCTGCAACGAATTGCGCGACTGTTTCTTCACCCAGGCCCGTCGACGCCGGTGGCTCCCAGCCTTCAACAGCCATCAGGCGCGGCCCATCCACCAGGCGCGGCCCATCCACCAGGCGCGGCCGTTGTTGCGCAAGTTAGTTACATAGTTATACATAAAGCCTCTCGTGATGTGTTCGAATAGTCTGCAGGGACACCTCCAGAGTCGGCATGAATACGGACCGAATTTACCAGGCTGAAGACGAAAATTGGTATTTCAGCATCCGGGGCAATCAAGCTCTGGGGCCCTTTTCCTCTTATCATGAAGCCGATTCGGCCCTGCGCCTACACGTAACTGCCTGCAATCGCCGCATGAACGGTAATATTCTCTGGCCAACTCGCCTGAGGACTCGCCGCGAACGTTCCTCTACCGCCGCCCGCCACACTTAAACGCTCCGTTACGGGGCCGTTACGGAACCACATTCAGCTGACCGACAGCGTCAGATCTCTATAATGAGCACCTTTGAACAGTGATGGATTTGCACGTGCGCGTACTGACCTGGGTATTTTCCACAATCGTTGTGCTGTTGCTGGTACTCGCTGGCATCGCGCTATTCATCCTGCAGGACCCGAATCGATTTAAACCGCAGCTGGTGGAACTCATCGCCAACCAGACCGGCGTGCCCGTGCGTATCGATGGGGAGCTGGCCTGGCAACTTTTCCCGCCCGTGTCGCTGAGCGCCGAAGCGATTCAGGCAGATCACGAAGGCACGCAATATCAATTGGCCAAGCTCTCGCTCGATGTGGATCTTACATCCGTGCTCAAAACGCGTGATCTTGATCGCTGGCGGGTGCGCTCGTTGCGGCTGGATGGATTGCAGATGCACACCGGCAAAGGATCTGATTCAACTGTCACCCACATCGAGTATCTGACGCTGAACGATTTCACACCCGGTCAGCCTTCACCGTTCAGCACCCAGCTCACCTATCGCTCAGGAGATGGCGCCACAGTACCTGTGAGTCTGGAAGGTCTGCTGTCAGTTGCCTCCGCACTCGATGAAATTGCCGTGAGCAAGGGAAAATTTGCGACAACCCAAGCCTCTGGTGAATGTGATCTCAACGCACGCGCAACCGGAAAAGTGGTCGGCGACACAGCCGGTAGTCTAGTTCCAGTATCGATCCTGCAGGCCTATGACTGGACTAGCGATTGCCTCCTGGATCGGGTGACGTACGATGATCAGGAATTTCATAACGTCACACTCGAGCTCAAAAATTCGGCGGGCGCCAGCACTTCGGTTGTCGCCATCCCCGAATTTTTCGGCGGCAGCGCGCAGGCAGACCTCGAGATCGACACACGTCCGAGCCAGGTAGCCTGGCTGATACAACCCGATCTACAGAATGTGGACAGCCAGGCGTTGCTCGCCTGGCTCGATCAGGATCTGCAATGGATCGCACCGCTCGCGTACGGCGGATCGCTCACGATGCAGGGCAACACCGAAGCTGAGCTGGTCAACAGCGTGCGCGCGGACACCCAGTTCGACGGTGGCAAGGGGCAAATCAGCATCACTCAGATTAAGCAGCCACTACTTGCGTTGGCCACCTTGTTTAACGAAGGCGAGCGGGTTCAGAAGTGGCCCGATCCCTGGGACTACGAGCGCATGACCGGCGACTGGCAAATCGATGGTAAACAACACGCCCTCAATTTTTCTCTCGATAATCTGACTGCCGCCATGAACGGGACATACGATGCACTGACGGATGAACTGAACATGCAACTCGAAGTGACCTTCCAGGACAATCCAGGCATGCACAGTTTCGACGTCAATCCTCTACTCATCGGTCTGCCCATACCCTTCCAGTGCGTTGGCAGCCTCGACAACCCTTCCTGTCGGGTCGATCCGGCGGCCACGCAACGCCTGGTTGCCAGCGTGTTGCGAGACTCCAAAGGCCAGGAGTTGATTGATGAGTTGGACAGAAAGATCGATGAGGACGTGCCGGAGGAATATCGCGAGGCTGCCCGCTCCTTGCTCGACCTGCTCGGCGGCGCACTGAAAAAACCCCCGCAGGATTAGAAGTGGCCTGGCTCGCCACCCGACTACTGAGCTGGTTCGACGACTCTGGCCGCAAAGACCTCCCCTGGCAGAGCCAAGCCAACGCCTACCGCGTGTGGGTTTCCGAAATCATGCTGCAACAGACTCAAGTCGCCACAGTCATCCCTTACTTCAACTCGTTCATCGCTCGGTTTCCGAACGTGCGCTCCCTGGCTGCGGCGGAGCTCGATGAGGTGCTGCACCACTGGACAGGGTTGGGCTATTACGCCCGGGCTCGGAACATGCACAAAACGGCCATCACGATCGCAGCCGACCATGACGGAGAGCTGCCGCGCGGCGTGGATGCGCTGATCGAATTGCCTGGCATCGGCCGCTCTACTGCTGGAGCAATTGCCAGCATCGCCCAGAATCTGCGGGCACCGATTCTCGATGGCAACGTAAAACGGGTGCTGGCCCGGTTCCATGCGCTCGGCGGTTACCCGGGCGGCTCAAA